>NZ_VPCE01000007.1:0-259698 GCF_013418335.1 Acinetobacter sp. YH12145
GAGATCCATGCACGTGTAGCAGTTCTTAACAGATTTACGGAATTAGGTCGACCACTTACCCAAGTTACGCCTTAAATTTGGCTCAATTAGGGGCGCTTTGCATTTCAAATCTTTGTGCAACAAAGCCGTTTATAGTAAGAAAAATTGTTAAATAAAAGTGTATTGTTTAATTATTTAGTTAATTATATTTTTGTCCAGTACTGACCGAATTGTTATAGATTTAACATTACAGCTTTTTAAAATACTTGCTTTAAAAAGCAGTAATGTTAAATATTAAAATCTTTATTCAATGAAGGGAGTCTTGTTATCACGAGGAAAATCAGGGAATAGTGTGTAAATCATATCAGGATTCTTTTGAAGACCCGCACCATCAATGTATTTCCACTCCTTACTTTCAATTGGACGTACTGCAAGCATGAAGGAAAGATCACCTGTCATTTTTCGACCATTCATAGAAATCGTGACTTGTTTAGGTACGGCACAAAACTCATTTCTACCAATGATATAACTTTGTTTTGGAGGATGAGTGTCAACTTGAGAGACATATATTTTATTTTGTTTAAAGGAGTTTGCAGCAAGTTCTAATATGGCATTATATTTATCTTTACCACCTGCATAATTGATAATAGATGAATCTGTTTTTTCGGTGATTAATGCATAATTACCCTTATTCAAGGCTGTGCCGATATCTTTAATTTCTTTGGCAATGATTTTTTCATAATCATCTTTACACTGCGTTGAATTCGCAAAAGCAGTGTTAGAGGTTAAAATTACGCCTGCAAAAAATATTCTAGTAATTAATAAAGTATAAGGTTTAATCAACATTAAAGAGTTACTCTGTATTTGAATTTGTCTGTCAATGAAGCATTGAGACATAAGCTGGAACTGTTAAAACTAAAAACGAATGCGTATATTATTTATTTTGATCAAGATAATTATTCGACACCTTCACATAATTCTGCGCTGAATACGGTAAAAATGCTTTTTCTTTATCGGTTAGTGGGCGGACTTTTTTGACTGGACTGCCCACATATAAATAACCACTTTCCAAAACCTTATTTGGTGGAACAAGTGAACCAGCACCAATCATCACATCATCTTCAACAATTACATCATCTAAAATAATCGTACCTATACCGACTAAAACACGATTACCAATGGTACAACCGTGTAATTTCACGTGATGACCAATCGTCACATCTTCACCAATAATCAGTGGAGAACCCTCAGGTTTATCGGCTTTTTTATGACTCACATGCAACATTGAGTGATCTTGCACATTAGAGTTTTTACCAATACGAATATGGTTTACATCACCACGAATCACAGCAAATGGCCAAACAGAGACATTTTCAGCCAATACAACATCGCCAATCACCACTGACATTTCATCGATATAGCAAGAGTCAGCAATACGTGGAACAGTGTCTAAATAAGGGCGAATGTTTTGGCTCATAGGAAAGTCATCTACAGGTTTTTAGGCAGTATAAAATAAAAAAGCACCTAGACCGAAATCTAGATGCTTTCACTTTAGTCTTAATATCGAGTTTTCATCAAACTTAGAATAAGTTGCTAAAGAATTGTTTGATGTGATCAATCATTTTTGCAAAGAAACCAGCTTCTTCTACATTTTGTAGAGCTACAAGTGGTTTTTCAGCGATGACTTTGCCATTAAGCGTTGCAACGTATTTACCGACCACTTGACCTTGTTTTAAAGGAGCAGTTAATTTTGGTTGAACAACCAATTGAGTTTTAATGGCGTTCGCTTCGCCTTTAGGCATCGTCACGTTAAAGTTTTCAGCTAGACCTACTTGAACTTCATTGTCTTTACCGTACCAAACTTTTGCTTTTGCAAGCACTTGTTTAGCAGGTTGAACTTTTACAGTTTCAAAGTTTGCATAACCCCAAGCTAAAATTTCACGTGTTTGAGATGCACGCTCGTTCATGCTTGGCGCACCAAAAATCACTGAAATTAAACGTAAAGGACCACGTTTAGCTGAAGTCGTTAAGCAATAGCCCGCTTCTTCAGTATGACCAGTTTTTAAACCATCTACACTTGGGTCAGTATAAAGCAGGGCATTACGGTTGCCTTGCTTAATGCCATTGAACGTAAATTCTTTTTCAGAATAGATCGGATAGTATTTTGAACTGTCATGAATGATATGTTGCGCAAGAGTCGCCATATCTTTGGCAGTCGAGAAATGACCTTCAGCTGGCATACCTGTCGCATTGATGAATTGAGTATTCACCATGCCAATACGTTTCGCTTCTTGGTTCATCATGTGGGCAAATGTGCCTTCATTGCCAGCAATATGTTCTGCCATAGCTTTAGAAGCATCGTTACCCGACTGAATGATAATGCCACGTAACATTTCTAATGCAGTAGCAGTACCGTTGAGCGGAACGTACATACATGACTCAGTGCTGCTGCCGCGACACCAAGCCGACTCATTCATACGTACTTTTTCATTTTCAGTTAGTTCACCGCTTAATAACTTTTGCTCAATGATGTAACTGGTCATCATTTTTGTCATTGAAGCAGGAGCTAATTTTTCGTTTTCATTTTTAGAAGCAAGGATTTGCCCTGTCTCATAGTCCATCAGCACATAAGATTTATTATTTAATTCAGGTGGTGCAGAAAGGACAGTTGCCGCGAATGAAAAACTAGGTGCAAGTAGTAATGCGGCAAGGGCGGTTTTTCGGGTCATTCTGGGTGGTTCCAATAACTTAGGTATAAGCACAAAGAGCCTAGCATTTTAGGACAAAGCTAGGCGGACTGCTATGGGGTGCAAGCGCTTATTTTAAAAGTATTGTAACCAATTGGTATTATTTGCTGTAAGCAGTCAATTCTTTGCAAATCGCACCATTTTTCTTATCGCCAGCTTTCTTCGCATCAGACTGCGCTTCTTTTAAAGCGTCTTTAAAACTTTTTTGTTTGCTGAGTTGCTGTAAAGCATTTACTGGGTTCTTTTCATTCGGCATATATTCTTTAGCTAATTTTGCATAACCTGCTTCAAACTTTGGTTGATCTTTGTCATTCACCAATTTTGGGCAGACTTCAGATAGTACATAGATAGCTGCAAGTTCTTGACTAGTCACTTGAGGTGTAGGGGTGACTTCAATTTTTTCATCTGCGGCATGTGCAGACATGGTAGTGAAAGCAAAAGCAGAAAGGCTAAGGGCATAAAGAGATTTTACAAAGGAGTTTTTCATTTAAATAACCTGTTAAATAACCTAAAAGATATCAAATAGCTAAAATTTATTTGCTTAGCTTAATGGTATTTCTGGTAGAGATCAGTAGAAAATTGTATTGAAGCTGTTTAAAAATCAATACATTGTGAAAGAAAAAAGGATGAGGCTATAAGGCTTCATCCTTTTTTCGGCAGGTTTGATGCAATAAGGACTAACCTATTTAGAGGACGTCCAAAGCTGAATGATCAATTAACCTTCATAACTTAAAACGTCATCACAAACTGATTTTTGCTCAGCTTTATCAGTTTCTTTAGCAGCTTGACGCGCTTCTTCAAGAACTGATTTATATTCGCTGTCAGACTGTAATTTTTCTAATGTCATTGATTTATCAGAATAATCAGCAAGATATGTTTTAGTGAGTGCTTGAATGTTGGCATCAAATTTTGCATTTTGACCAATAATCGCAGGGCATACTTCTAACATGACTTGTGCAGATGCAATATCTTCTTTTACGATGGTATTGGCTTCTTCTTGAGTGAAGTCATTGTCTGCGACCACAGTTTGAGTCATGCAAGCTGCTAGAGCAAAGCCCAATAAACCACGAAGTGCTACGGTTTTATTCATTTTGTACACACACATTTATGCTGGATGTTGAAATGTAAATATATATAATTATTCATATATTTCAATAAAATGTTCTTGCAAGTCATTTTTAATTTTTTAGTAATGGAAATTTAGTTGTGAATATTTTAATTGCCAATGATGATGGCGTTTTTGCTCCCGGTATCCAAGCTTTAGCACATGCATTGCGTCCTCTCGGTCGTGTGGTGATCGTGGCGCCTGAAAGCGAACGCAGCGGTTTTTCAAGTGCTTTAACTTTAGATCGACCATTACGACCTGTCGAAATTGCACCGAATATGTGGGCGGTAAATGGTACACCTGCGGACTGTGTGTATTTATCAATGAATGGCTTGTTCGACTTCGAATTTGATCTGGTGGTGAGTGGAATCAATAGTGGCGCAAATCTGGGTGATGATGTGCTGTATTCAGGGACAGTGGGTGCGGCATTTGAAGGCCGTTTAATGAAACAACCTGCGCTAGCCGTCTCTTTGGCTGGGCCAAATGTGCGTAGTTATAATAACCCAGAAGATTATGCAGTCGCCGCGCAATGGGTGCATGATTTTATTGCCAATGGACTACCCGCGCTACCTGCACGACATATTTTTAATATTAATATTCCAGATGTTGCTGAACTTCAAGGCACCAAAGTGACCTATCAAGGAAGACGTTTACAGTCCAAACCGATTACCAGTCATGTAGACCCGCGTGGTCGTCAAGTCTATTGGATTGGATTGGCAGGCGAGGCAGTGGCAGAGCCTAAGAAAGGCTTAACCGATATCGAGTCAGATTTTTTTGCCGTGGCAAATGGTTATGTCAGTGTAACGCCTATACAAATGGATGCTACAAACTATGAGATTTTGAATAACTTACACGCAGAGTTATCTAAAATTTAAGTATTAGTGTTATAACTTTGTGAAAATGGTTATGCCGCAACTTTTTTAGAGTGGATTTTTGCTAATCTTAGCCCATTCATAATGACTATATTTGAATTATTAGTGAGGAAGATGATGTCCCTGGTGTCACAATATCGCGTTATTACCGCTCCTGCAGCATTATTTAAGACCCTTGTTTTATCTGCTGCTGTGGTTACAACTTTGGTCATGACTGGCTGTGCGTCAAAACCACAAATTAATAATGCGACCCGTTATGCGACTGCTCCGGATTATTATACAGTTCGTTCGGGAGATACTTTAAGTGGCATCGCAGCTCGCTATGGCTTGAGCTATGTCAGCATCGCAGAAATGAACGATATTGCCCAGCCTTATCGCATCTATGTTGGACAATCCATTCGCCTTAAAAATAGTGGCTCTCGTCGTACGACGTCTACACAAGCCATGACTCAAGCGGCACCAATTCAACGCCAAACGATTGCAATGCCAACGCAAACAGCGCCCGTGACTCAAGCTTCAACCACTCCATCGACAGTGACGCGAACTACAGTTCCAACGCCAGTGGTCAGTTCTTCAAGTTTACGTTGGGTGAGTCCAGTATCGCGTCCTACGGTATTACAAGGCTATACCTTAGCATCGAATGTGAAAGGAACACGTTACGCAGGTAATACAGGTGATCCTATTTTTGCAGCAGCTGATGGTCAAGTGGTCTATGCCGCCGATGGTCTTAAAGAGTACGGCAATTTAATTTTGGTGAAGCATATTAATGGCTATATCACTGCATATGCACATAACAGTAAAATGAATGTCAAAAGTGGCGATACTGTCAAAGCAGGGCAGCAAATTGGTGAGATGGGTTCATCGGGTACCAACCGCACGATGCTTGAGTTCCAAGTGCGTTTAGATGGTAAACCAATCAATCCAACTTCAGTTTTACCAAATAATTAAATATATAATGCAAAAGCAAAATATCCCCGTATAATACAATGAGTTGCTTTTATCGAAAGATGAAGCTTCTCATAAGTTTATGAGGGAAATTTATGTTAGATCAACTTCGAGCAATGGGTGTCTTTGCTTGCGTTGTGGAAAAAAATTCGTTTAGCGGTGCTGCTCGTGAGTTAGGTATTACCACGAGTGCCGTGAGTCAGCAAATCCGCTCACTAGAGCAGGATATGGAAGTCATTCTTTTACATCGTTCAACACGTAAGTTAAGTTTGACAGAAGCTGGACAAGCTTTTTTTCATAGTTGCCAAGAGATGCTATCTGCCGCAGAGCGCGGCAAAATTCGTATCAATGAACTTCGTGACGACTTAGTCGGTGAATTACGTATTGCATCAACACCAGAACTTTGTGCGAATCATGTGATTCCTGCATTGTCACATTGGATGTCGGCACATCGCGGTTTATCCGTTCATCTAGAAGCAGATAATCAATATATCGACTTAATTGATGGCCGCATTGATATTGCGCTACGAATGAGTTCAAAAATTGATGATCAACAGTTTCATGTGGTGCCATTGGCACATGTTGAACAAGTTCTCGTTGCAGCACCAAGCTATATCAACCAAACCAGTTTAATTACACGACCAGAAGATTTACAAAATCATGATATGGTTCAAATAAATTTGGTTAAAAACTTTCAGCATTTTGCATTTGAAAATGCAGTGACTAAAGAGCAGGTTGCATTGGATGTGCACTCCCGATTTACAACAAATAATGTATTTGCTGCAAAAGCAATGTGTCAACAAGGACATGGCATTGCAAGAATATTATATCTAGATACGCAAAAAGACTTATTAAACGGTTCTCTTGTTGAAGTTTTACCAGAATGGCGTTTACCATCATTTACTCTATATGCGGTGATGTCTAAACGTGATCAACAGCCTACCAAGATTCATCGTTGCCTAGATGCATTAAAATTGTATTTCAGTCAATTACCAGGCGGACGTGTATACCAAGAAGCCTCATAAAAACAAAAAAGGTTTAAAAAGTTATAAAAAAAGCCGCAATCAGCGGCTTTTTTTTACTTTCGGCACAAATTACGCTAGAAAGTTTTTCACCATTTTAACAATGCGTTCAATTAAGATATCCGCTTGTTTTTTATTGATGTTCAGCGTAGGTAATAAACGAATCACAGAGCCTGCTGTTACGTTAATAATCAAGTGATGCTCATCACGTGCAATATTCACAAGTTCGCCACATGCTTTTGGTAATTCAATGCCGACCATTAAACCAAAACCACGAACAGTCACGTTTTGCTCTGCAAGTTGCTCTGTGAATTGCTCAACAAGATACGCACCCATATTTGCAGCATTTTCAACAAGGTTTTCCTTTTGAATGGTATCAATCACGGTATAAACCACACGTGAACCTAATGCTGTACCGCTATAAGTTGAACCGTGGTTACCCGCTGTTAAAACCCCAACACCACGACCTTGAGTCATGACTGCGCCAATAGGGAAACCATTACCTAGACCTTTAGCTGTAGTTAGCACATCAGGAACAATATTGGTGTGTTGATACGCAAAGTATTTACCTGTACGACCATTACCTGTTTGCACTTCATCAAGCATCATTAACCAGTTGTGTTGGTTACAGATACGACGAATATCTTCTAAATAGCTAAAACCTTGAGGAGCAGTGTTGACGCCACCTTCGCCTTGGATCGGCTCAACCAAAATCGCTACGATGTCTGGGTGGTGAATTGCAGCTTCTTCAATTGCTTCAATATCACCGAAAGGCACACGAATGAAACCTTCAACCAGTGGGCCAAAACCTTCCTGAACTTTTTTGTTACCTGTTGCAGATAATGTCGCCATGGTACGACCATGGAATGAATGATCAGCAACAATAATTTTAGGGCTTGCAACACCTTGCATATGACCAAATTTACGTGCAATTTTGATTGCACCTTCATTTGATTCTGCACCACTATTTGAGAAGAAAACTTCTTCCATACCCGCAACTTCAGCTAATTTTTGCGCAGCAGCCGTTTGCCAAGGCACTTCAAATAAGTTACTGGTATGAATGAGGGTCGCTGCCTGTTCAGCAATTGCAGCTGTAATTGCAGGATGTGAGTGACCTAAACCACAAACAGCGATCCCTGTCAGTGCGTCTAAGTATTCTGTGCCATCTGCGGTATACAGGTGAGCACCTTGACCTCGGACAAAGCTGATCGGTTGGCGGCCAAATACTGGCATCAAGTGCGATGGTTGATCAGTTTGTACTGGGGCAAGGGTAATGTTATTCATGACTAACTCTAATTTGTCAGGTGATTGAAATAATATAGAGGAGACGCCATATATATATGAGCATCAAGAGGTCTATATAAGCAAAATATAACTCACTTGAAAAGCTGAAATGTAAATAAAACGTGAAATATTGCTTTAGTCATATTGTTTTACTCAGTTTTGGGTATAATGCGAAGCAGATTTATTGAGGATATATCAATGACTGAACAAGCACGCGATACAGAAGCGTTAATTCGTGACCAAATTGCTAAACACGCAGTTCTACTTTACATGAAAGGCACTCCACAGTTTCCACAGTGTGGTTTCTCTGCGCGTGCAGTAGAAGCGCTCAGTCAAATTGGTCGTCCGTTTGCTTATGTAAATATTCTTGAAAATCAAGATATTCGCGCAACTCTTCCACAAATTGCAAACTGGCCGACTTTCCCACAATTATGGATCAATGGTGAGTTGATCGGTGGTAGCGACATTATGCTTGATATGTTCCAAAAAGGTGAATTACAACCTTTAGTTGAACAATATAGCCCAGCTCCTGAAGCTTAATTGGATATGTATTTGATGATTTTAATCATTGGATACAGATAAAAAATAGCGCCTTTAAGGCGCTTTTTTTATGACTTATTTATCAAAAAAGTCGTGGTTTATGCGTTTTTCCACCATCCCCATACGCATTTAAAGCACAAAGGGTGGTGGAAAAATCAACAAATGAATAAACTCATCGAAGATTTATGACGGATTGTCTTCAGTCGGACTTTCTTCAACACGTTGCTCGTTTTCAGCAGTCCCATTTTTAGCAGTACTGTCTTGAGCTTCAGACTTCTTTGCCTTTTTATCTTTGTCCTTTTTTGACTTCTTCTTTTTTTTCTTTTTCTTTGGCTCTTCTTCCTCAAATTCAGCACCATCTTCAATCGCTTGCCAGTATTCAAGTTGCTCCATGACAGCAGCGTAGATTGAGCCTTTGCTATAACGGCCTTTTTTATCAAGAGTGCCTACTGGACGCGCCATCAAAATTTCTAATGCTTGATCAATGGTATCTATGGCGTGAATATGGAATTGACCTTGTTGCACAGCTTCAATCACATCTTTGCGTAACATCAAGTGCTGCATATTTTGGCGTGGAATAATCACACCTTGCTTGCCTGTTAGCCCTTGTAATTTACATGCATCATAGAAGCCTTCAATCTTGGCATTTACACCACCAATCGGTTGAACTTGACCCAATTGGTTCATTGAGCCAGTGATTGCCCATGATTGATCGATCGGTAATTGGCTAATAGCGGAAATAAGAGCTGAAAGCTCTGCAACAGTTGCGCTGTCGCCATCTACTTGGCCATAGCTTTGCTCAAAGGCAAGGGCAGCAGAAAAATGTAAAATTTGTTCACGACCAAAGTGTGCCTTTAAGAAACTCGACATCAGCAGGACGCCTTTGGCATGTAAAGAACCACCGAGTTCTACACTACGCTCGATATCTAAAATATCGCCACCGCCTTGATAAACCGAAGCCGTTAAACGTGACGGTAAACCAAATTCAACATCAGCATATTGAATCACAGAGAGGGCGTTAATCTGCCCGAATCGATGACCTTTGGTTTCGATTAACTGTGTACCGCGAGTGAGATCTTGCCAATATAATTCACGTAAGTAGCCTAGACGGTATTTACGATGATCAAGAGCGGTGTTGATATGTGTTTCTGTCACCATTTTATCGCCAGCAAGTGCTGCATGATGATGTGCTTCACGAATCAAATCACCTAAGGTGAGGGCATGTAATGACAAAGAGCTTTGATCTTCAGCTTGACGACTTGAATCAGTTAACAGTGCAGCAAGTGCTGTACGGTCAAACGGCAGAAGTTTGTCTGTTTGCACATAATCAGCAATTAGCTGCATATATGCCTGCTCATTAATGTCATTACGTTGTAATGTATCGGTAAAATCGGCACGAATTTTAAAGACACTGCCCAGTTCTGGTTCGAGTTCTAAAATATCGTAATAAATATCAGGTTCAGCAAGTAGGATCACTTTGATATTTAAATCAATAGCTTCAGGTTCAATCGAAATACTGCCAGTCAGTGTAAGCATATGTTCAAGTGAAGACAGCTTTAAATGTCCTGACTTTAATGCACGTTTTAGACCTTGCCATGCATAAGGCTGCTCTAAAAGTTGTTCTGCTTCCAAGATAAGGAATCCACCATTGGCCTTATGCAACGCACCGGGACGGATTAAGGTAAAGTCTGTAGTGATGGTGCCATTTTGGGTCAGTTGTTCGACATGACCTAGCAAATTGTAATGGGTTGGGAAATCTTCAAAAATAACTGGCGCACCAGCATTTGGTTTGTGTGTGGCGATGATGTTAGCTTGGTAGCGAGATGGCACGCGGTTAAATAGGCCAGGTGTAAAGTCATCTTCTTCTTGCTCAAGCACAAACTCAACATTTTGAATGATGTCATCTGCATATTGCTTCAGATAATCTTCCAAGCCTTCAACCATGCTGAATTTATTTTGAATTACATCAATACGCGGCATGACGACTTGTTTAGCAATTTCACGGTTTAAAACCTGAACTTTATCGCGTGCGTCATCTTCAAGATCACCAAGATGTAGACCAAGACGTTCAAGTTTTTTATCCATATAACGGACGTTTGACGCAATTTCAGCACGTTGTTTGCTGCTTAAAGCATTGATGTCTTCTTTCGACATTTCTTGGTATTTGTTATCGACCAAATGCATCGGAACGAAACAATGATCATCATCCTGAGAAATCAGTTTAAGATCGAGCTCTTCACCTTCTCGGGTTAATTCAACTAAAGCAAGATGTTGTTCATCACCAGCATGTTGGCGAATCATTTCAATGCGATTGTGATAGGTTTCTGCGGTGAAGCGACGTTCAAGCTGTTTTAATATGGTTTGCCAACTTTGATGTAATAACGCTTGGAATTTTGTCGCTTGACCAGAAGGAAGTTTTAGCGCAATCGGTTCACGCGGAAATTTAAAATTATTGACATAGACCCAGTCTGAAGGCGTTGGCATATTTTTAGCGTGTTGTTGTAATAAGCGCTTAATCATGGTGCGCTTACCTAAGCCTGCGGTACCTACAGCAAAAATGTTATAGCCTGAATAGGGTAATGCAATGCCAGCCTCGACCGAAGCTCGGGCACGATCTTGTCCTAAAAAGTCATTAAGTGGTTTGATCCGCTTGGTAGACGTTGGTATTTTTTTGAGTTCAGGTGTATGCGTCAGCTGAAGCGGCTGCAACTGGGTTTTAGTTAAAGTATTCTGTATTTCGGGTTGATCAAAAGCGCTCTTTAGTGTCGTTACTGTTTCTGCTAAGTTTTTTGTGTTGGTTTCATTAATGGTGGTTGATAAAGAAGAGTGAATTTGTTCAAGTCGCTGGGTCACTGTTGAATCCAAAAAACTAAAGAATAGAGATATGTAATTAAGGTATACAGGTTTAATGCCAAAGATCAAGCAACAGCATGCGAAATATCGATAAAATAAAACAATGATTTCATAAATGTTGTTGAAACCGTTGTCATTAAGCGCTTGAATAGCAACATTCGATTTTGACAAAAATAACTGAGTCATGACAACACAAGCTTCAGGATGGAAATCTGCTTTTACTGCATTTTTAGACCGACGTGCGCTGATTATGCTTTTTCTTGGCTTTTCGGCCGGTATTCCAATTTTACTGATCTTTTCCAGTTTATCGCTTTGGTTAGGTGAAGCAGGAATTGATAAAAGTGCAGTGACTTTTTTTAGTTGGGCAGCGCTTGGCTATTCGTTTAAGTTTGTTTGGGCGCCATTAATTGATGAGTTACCTGTGCCATTTTTAACTAAACAACTCGGACGGCGCCGTGCATGGTTGTTGATCGCTCAAGTTCTCATTATCTGTGCAATTTGTATCATGGCATTTTCAGACCCAGCTTTAGGGCAAAGCTATATTTACCAAATGGCTGCTGGAGCCGTATTACTTGGTTTTTCTGCCGCAACGCAAGACATTGTGATTGATGCTTATCGTATTGAGTTGGCAGAAACTGAAATGCAGACCGTTTTAGCTTCGACTTATAATGCAGGTTATCGTATCGGCATGATCGTGGCAGGTGCAGGGGCGTTATTTTTGGCTGCATATTTAGGCACGGCCAAAGGTAACTATATTTATGAAGCTTGGAAATATACTTACCTTGCAATGGCTGCTGTGATGGCTATCGGTATTATCACAACTTTATCGATACGTGAGCCGCAGGTTGACCGTGTACAAAAGCATTATAAACGAACCGACTATTATCGTTTAGTCGCGGTATTCTTTGCTGCGGTGGTTGCCTTTGTCTTGAGTTATATCTATTCAGGTGTAGCGGTTGAAAGCTTGAAAGAGCAGTGGCAAATTTCGGACTCATTTGCATTGTTCTGTTTAGAGGCTGTGCGCTTTATTTGTTCAGCGGTGGTTGCTTTTGGCATCGGTTCAGTTTTGGTGAAATCAGGTGCTGTAAATAAGCAGATGGCATTTGAAACTTGGGTTAATCCAGTTGCAGATTTCTTTAAGCGTTATGGTCTAAAACTGGCTTTAGTGCTGTTGTTACTTATTGGTTTTTACCGTATTTCCGATATTATCGCCGGCGTCATTTCTAATGTGTTTTATCAAGATTTAAACTTCACCAAAGAGCAGATTGCTGAAGCTGTAAAAGTCTATGGTGTGATTTTCAGCTTGGTTGGCGGCTTCCTTGGTGGTTTACTTGCACAGCGCATGAACATTATGAAATTGATGTTTGTAGGTGCGATTTTAGCAAGTTCAACAAACTTGATTTTTATCGGTCTGGTCAAATCAGGTCAGCCATTAAGCGATGTCACTGTAAATGTAGCAGGGCAGCAATATACAGCGACGCCGGATGACACGGGTGCTTGGGTAGTTAAAATTCCAAAAGCAGTCTTGGCTGCAGATCAAAATATTAAAGTCAGTGCGGATTATCAGTCTAAGAATCAACATCCAGTACAGGTGAGTTTGCCGTATCTGAATAATGCTTTTTCAAACTCAGCAATGATGTTGCTGCCAGTGACTTCAGATAACACGATTTCAGCTCAAGAGACTGCAAATAGTATCGTGATCCGTGGACAATACTTGGCTGGCGAGTTAAAAGAAAATCAAAAAATTCAAATTATTTTGGATGTTAAACCGTTCGATGCGAAGCTTGATAAAACTGGTGTTTTTAGTGCTGCAATTCCAGGGCAAGCGCTCGAAACAGCAAAGCAAAAAACATTAACGGCTCAACTACTAGAAAATGATGTAGTGAAAAAGAGTGTCGATTTAACATATCAAGTGAATACATCAGCCAATATGGCGGGTGTACTTGGTGTTGATATTCAACCGATTAATTTGGCAAGTGCTGATCAGAATGTGGACATCAAAGGTAAGGTCATTAAGCCTTATAGTTCGCTGTGGTTATATTTCGCGATTATTGTTGATAACTTGGCATCTGGTCTTGCTGGTGCGGCATTTATTGCATTTTTATCGAGCTTGACCAGTGTTTCTTTCACAGCCGTTCAATATGCCATCTTTAGTTCATTAATGACTTTAACCCCTAAAATTTTAGGTGGTTACTCGGGTACGATTGTGACCAATATCGGTTATCCGAACTTTTTCTTGATGACAACTCTAATTGGTATTCCGATTTTAATTTTAGTGGTTTGGGTTGCTAAACTCTTGAAAGAGCATGAAAAAAAATCCAATTCATAATTCAATTTAACTTAAAAAAAGCCTATTCAGTATGAGTGGGCTTTTTTTATTCTAAGCTGTTAAATAGCCTAAGCAGGTCTACGGTTTTGGACAAGGATATTTGAAATAAGGCGGTATATGTGCTCTAGACTTAAATTGAACTTTGCATGTTAAATCCCTATAGTATTCAAACATAATGATAGATTTAGGAAACTCGATTATGCGCATGCTGCATACCATGTTACGTGTAGGCAATTTAGAGCGTTCATTGGCGTTCTATACTGAAGTACTCGGTATGACTTTGCTTCGTAGGCGTGATTATGAAGAAGGTCGTTTTACTTTGGCATTTGTGGGCTATGGTGATGAAGAAAATCATACCGTACTCGAGTTAACGCATAACTGGGATACGGAGAGTTATGAATTGGGTAATGCTTATGGCCATATCGCTATTGCTGTAGATGACGCCTACAAGGCTTGTGAAGAAATTAAAGCACGTGGCGGAAACGTGGTACGTGAAGCAGGACCAATGAAAGGTGGTGTGACCGTCATTGCCTTTGTTGAAGATCCCGATGGCTATAAAATTGAGTTGATCCAACAAGACTCAAATGCACGAAATAATTAATCTGCAATCATTAATATAAAGTCATCTGTAATTCTGAATATTCTTATTTATAAATTTTTTTGCGTTGAGCTCACTATCAACGTTTAAAATAACGAATATATCGGAGAAAAGCTGGCTTTATTTACATGGCCCAGTAAGATGAAATTTACTCAATGGTAAATTTAGCTTATTGGGCATTTTTGTGCCGATCAGCTTTAAAGGGAAATTTTTACAGGATGTTGTTATGCTAAAAATGTTGGCTTTGGATCGTTTTACCATTCTACTTTTTGTAATGGTCATACTTGCGACTTTTTTGCCTGTCAGTGGTCAAGCTGCAGAAATTTTTGGCTATATTACAACGGCTGCAATTGCCATTTTATTTTTTCTACATGGTGCAAAGTTATCTCGTGAGGCTGTGGTTGAAGGCATAATGCATTGGAAGTTACATGCTTTAGTTTTTGCTTTTACCTTTGCATTATTTCCATTATTGGGTTTAATGGCGAAACCAATTCTCGTGCCGATGTTAGGGCAAGAGTTGTATTGGGGCTTTTTGTTTATGTGCTTTTTACCTTCGACAGTACAGTCTTCCATTGCATTTACTTCGGTAGCACAGGGTAATGTTGCTGGCGCAGTCTGTAGTGCATCATTTTCAAATATTATTGGTATGTTTATTACCCCAGTGATGGTGGCATATTTTATTCTCGGCCAGTCACAACATAACTACGATCCGACTGCATCTATTATTCAAATTACGCTGTTATTACTGATTCCCTTTATTTTAGGGCAGCTCCTCCGTCCTTGGGTGTTTCCTTATATGAAGAGGGTACCAAAAATTGTGAAGGTATTTGATCAGGGCTCAATTTTGATGGTGGTCTATGGTGCATTCAGTAGTGCGGTTGTGGCAGGACTATGGCATCAAGTGAGTGGTATGACCTTATTCCTATTGATTGTGGCGTGCTCAGTTCTATTAACGATTATTATGTTATTGGCGTTATATGTGCCACGTTGGTTGGGCTTTAGCCGAGCTGATCAAAAGACGATTTTCTTTTGTGGCTCTAAAAAAACCTTGGCGAGCGGTGTGCCCATGGCACAAATTCTCTTTATTGGTCAGCCGATGGGGATGATAGTTTTACCAATTATGATCTTTCACCAAATTCAGTTGATGGTCTGTGGTGTGATTGCCAACCTTTGGGCAAAACAGAGCCGTGGGCAAGAGTAAGGACGAGATGAATACGTCCTTTTAAAATACCTTATATAGATGAAAAGAAAATAATCATGAAAATTAAAAAAGGCTTTTTCATTTTATTCTTGGGTATGAACACAGTCGTTCATGCCCAAGAGGATTTATCCGTAAATAGTAACCGTGATGTCATTGAAAAAATGCCGCTCATCAGCCTGCAGCCTATGCTGGATTTTTGTCGTGATCGACAACCACAGATGAATACGGAATTAGATCAGGCTTATCAAGCTGCAAACCTTAAATTAATTGCTGCGGTTCAGGCTGTCCGTTTTAATGGTGTAGAGCCATTAAAAGCAAAAGATGTTGATCAGCCAGTCGATGCACAATTTAAACAGCAGCTTCAAGGCATGTTAGAGGGTATGAGCAGATCATTACAGTCAGTAAATGCAGCGACGTTTTGTCCTGCATTTATTGAAAAATTAAAGCATTTTGATCAAGCGCAATTTCAGCGGACAGTCGAATTACAATATCAGAAATATTTAGAGCAAGCTCAACCTAAAGAGTAGAGCGATTCAGCCTTGAATATCTATTTATTAAAAATAAAAAATCAGCTATAATTTGCCCCAACTTGTTGTGCTTAGCTCTGACGGTATCCGTCTCGGTGGGCCAAAAGAATGGTCTGTTATGGTGTTGGTCTGCTTTTTTAAGCCTTCCTTGTAGTGATGCAAGAGTGATCAATTGCGATGACAGCTAAACCTTCTTAAATCTTAGGAGTAATCGACGATGCGCGCCGATATTCACCCAAAATATGAAACTTTAGTTGCTACATGTTCATGCGGTAACGTAATTGAAACTCGTTCAGCTCTTGGTAAAGAAACTATTTACCTAGACGTATGTTCTGCTTGTCACCCATTCTACACTGGTAAACAGAAAAGCGTTGACACTGGCGGTCGTATCGACAAATTCAAACAACGTTTTGCTGGTATGTCACGTTCTATCAAACGTTAATATCCAAAACGAAAAAACGGGCTTTATGCCCGTTTTTTTTTGTGCCGATAAAAAGATAAACCTTAAATCGGCAATGTTCAGAACCTTATTGGTCCTGAACATCGATGAGATGGTCGAGTTTCTTCTGGAAATAATCACCTTGAATAAAACGAGCTTCTACATTCCAAGCATTGGCAAACAGTGTCATGTCATTTAATTCACGTAGCATGATTTCAACAGTTTTGATTTCATGATAAGTGGTAATTTTTTCTTGCAGCTCTTGGCATGACTTGTCGTTTGCAAGCATTTGGGTCAAGCTTGAATCTAGTGTTAAGCAGTGAACATCCATTTGACGTAATAATGATTCACTAAACATCGAATGACCAAAATTACGTAAAGCCAGTTCGGCACCATTTTTACGAAGTTCAACAAATGCTTTTTGAGCGGCATCAATATTGAGCTGAATGTCTTCTTCTGCAAATTGTAAAATCAGTGGATTCTTCAATTTACTACGAATAATCGTAATGAGTTTTGAAATAAACTCAGGGAAGGTGCGGTCGTTATATAGCACTTCTTTGTTCAGGTTAACGATTAATTTCGCTTCAGGGAACTGAGTGATGAAGTTGTGTAGTTGTTTACACGATTCAACCAAGATCCAACGATCCAATTTAATGGATAGCTCTGAGTCTTCAGCCAATTCACGTAGTTGGGCGATATCTTTCCATTTATTTTCAAAAATAAAGCCGCTGGTTACTTCATAAGTATAAAGATGTGAATCTTCTTTATCATACAGTTGCTGATATTTAAGATGAATTTCACCGCGTTCTAAGCAGTTGCGAAGGGCCTTGATAACAGGAGCTTCATCACTAACGACAATCGGCGCAATTTGTGCTTCTGGTGTACCGAAATCCAAACTTGGTATGTCAATTTCTAATGGAATCGTTAAATCGATTTCAGGTGCTTGTTGGTTGGTTGGTAGCGCAGTATTAAAGGCTTTCGCAATAAAGGTATCAAAATGTGCTTCATCACGAATATCGCTGTCTAAAACACTGTATCCTATGCGTAAATTTAATGGATAAGTTTCATTGTTTACACTGAGTAATTGAGGTTTGCTCAGGGTGTTAAGACCAATCAACTTAGACTCAAGTTTGAGCTGATTATCCGCTTGGAATAAAGCAACGATTGCACCATTATCTAAACTAAATAATGGAGCATGAGTCTGATCTTTCAAGAAGTCTTTAATATTGGTGAAATAGCTCTTATAAGTATTCCAATCTTTTTGAAAAATCGCATCAGAACAAGAAGCCAATGTAAATAGAACTAATGCATTTACATTAGCAGGTTGCTGAGCAATGGTACGGTTGAGTTGTTGAAATGCTTTTGGTTTTTGTGGGCTAGCTTCAACTTGAGCATTGCTTACAGCATTGCTGCTTTGACTGCCAATTTCAATTGCGAGCTGTAAAGCATCTTCTTCAGCCGCGGCAATAAATTCGAGTTTTAGTGGGTTTTGCCCAACCACTGCGATATTTTGTGAAACGAGATCAAAACGTCCTAAATCGAGCTGCCCTTGGCTAATTTTTTTAAAGCGTTGCTTAAAGTCGTTGAGGTCAGTAGGTTGTAATAGATCGAGTAAAGGCAGACCAATTACATCATCTTCATTTTTTAGACCAAATAAAGTGAGATATTCAGCATTGGCTTGAATGTGAATGCCTTCTTGAATCACGGCAACCGCTTTACGACTATCTTCAACTAAAGACTGGGTTTGGATTTGAGCTGTTTCGAGCTCTTCCATTAAATGTTGCTGCGATTGTTGTAGGCGACTAAAGGATAAAGCACGGATTAAACCAAAATAGAAACTCTCAGGTTCAGCAATATCGACAATGTCATAAATCCCTTTTTTGACTAAACTTGCATATTGTTTTGCTTGATAGTCCTCGGGTTTAAGTAAAATAATCGGTAAATTCGGTTGGCTCGATAGTTGAACTAAACTTAAAGCTTGTTCATATTTTAAATCATAAGCACGTCCAAAAATGATCAAGTCCCAATTGAGATTCAGCTGTTTTTCGAAATTTTGTAAATCATCAAGTAATATGGCATGAACTTGATGTTCGCTGTCTGTCAATAAATCACGTATCTGGTTAAAACGTATTTGATTATCATCAATAATGAGTAATCGAGTTTCCGTACGTTTTAGTTTTTTGGATAGTAATGGATTTCTCACTTTAATGCTTCCCATAAGTCGTTATTTTTGATCTCATTGCTCTGTTTCGCAATATAGTCTTTAACGACATTTTCTTGCTCTTCATTCAATAATTCATATTCAAAGCGAATAAAGCTTTGCGTCACCAACTGCGCTTTGGTGAGATAGACTTTGATGTCTTCTTTGCCTAAGCGAAGGTGGATCGTTTGTTTCTCTCGGAAGAGATTTGCCCCAGGTAAAATTAAGGTCGTAGACACTTGATCAAGTTGTGTGGTCTGTACCAATAAAGCAGGTTGATGATTTGTTGTATTGCGGTCGGTACGAATATGGGCTGAACATGGATACAAATCTTGAGCCAGTACTTCGAGACCCAATTCCAAACTTTTTTCAGTCGATTGTTTGATCCAACGAACAACACCGCCACGCCATTGGCTTTGGGCATTTTCTTGGATCAAAATAAATTCGCCGGTTTTTAAATTAGCAGGGGTAGGGCCAGTCCATTTAATGCGATAACCATTCACACTAATATCTAATACGTCAGCGGTATGAATCTGTTTTGCTTCACGATCTAGCGCTTTCGCATTAGTCATGCCTGTTGGCATATTTGAATCATGCGAATTGACAAAAGAGGCTTCATTGTGGAATTGATAATTGCCTTCCAAATCTAAAGTTTCGTGGAAGTTTTTACCTTTAGAGAGATAGAAATGCGCCACCATTAAGCTAAAGCAAATATTAATTTGCGCAGAATATTCATAACGTTCATGACGACGTTCAGTGTTGTTGGTCAAAATATTATGAATATGGAAATATAGCGCTGGAGTTAAAAATAACTTTTCATTTTTAGATAAATAATTGGCATTTCTAGTTTGCGTTTCGGTCAAATGATCGAGCAAGTTTTGCGTTGAAATGTATACATTGGCTTGATAAGACCGATCTTGTTTTGAGTTATAAATCGGTGGGTGATCTTTTTTCGTGTCTACAACATAGCGTGAAAGCGTGGTTTCTTTCGGTAGGATTTGAACCAATTTTGCCCAGTCAAAGCTACATAAATACAAGCCTTGGATTTCAGCAGGGCGAATCTGATGATTATTGAAAATATCTAATAAGATTAATTGTGCATAAGCTTGAGCAATATTTGCAATTTGATGTTGAGTACCCAGTAACTGATTGACATTACTTTGGTAGAAATTGTGTTCGATGGCGCATTCAATCAGTTGATGTGCTGCAATCCATTGCCCCGTAGTCGGGGTGGCATACAACATATGTTGTTGATACAACAACAGTGTCAGTTGTTGCAACGCATAGTAGATTGATGCAATTCGAGCGGTTTGTAAGCTTTTTTTATGGCCAAATGAAAAAATCGAAAACTTTTGTTGATTAAGCTGCTGATTACATCGTTTGGCAATATCAATATAGATTTTGGCAAAGTGACTGCGTAAAAGCATCGCCAATTCAATGATTTGGTCATTACGATCCGTGGTAATGAGGCTTTGATTGGTAAAGTGTTTTTCTAAGCTTGTGAGCACACTTTCCATAGTCGGATGTAAAATTTGAACCAAATCAAAACGTAGCATTTCTTGGCACTTGAGCTCAGAAATTTCTAGCAACGCATTAAACAGTGCTTTAGATGAAGTACCTAATTGTAAAATTGAAATACCGTTTAACCACTCTTGCAGACCTTTAGCATTGGTCGGACAAAAGCTTAATTTATCCAGCTTTAATTCAGTCGGATTGTAAAACGTATCTGAAGTATGCGTGGTCATCTTTATTATTTAACTCAAAAAGTTGAAGCCCCAAAAAGCGGTGTCTTGTTTTTTTCGCCCGCTATTTCCCGTACAAGTTTAGGAACCAAATAACCAGGTAGGTTCTCTAAAACTTTTTTATAAATTAAATCAATATCCTGAGCTGGTGTATCAAAATGATGAGCACCTTTTACTTTATCCAGAACATGCAAATAATATGGCATTACACCTGCGTCGAATAAGCGGTAACTCAAATCGACCAATACTTCTGCAGAATCATTAACCCCTTTTAATAAGACTGCTTGGTTCAGCACGGTGATCCCTTGTTTGACAAGCTGTTGAAGCTGGCTGCACGTGAAGTCATCTAGCTCTGATGGATGATTTGAGTGTACCACTAGAATAATGCGTAGCCTACTGTTTTTTAAAATAGAAACCAGCTCTTCATCGACACGGTTGGGGATTACGATAGGAACTCGTGAATGAATTCTCAAAAATTTAATTTGTGGCAAAGTCGATAAACGTTCAATCCACACTTGAAGTTTACGATTTGATAGTGTGAGCGGGTCTCCACCACTTAAAATCACTTCATTAATATCGGGTTGTTGTTCAATATATTGTTTAATGTTTGCCCAATCGTCATTTTTAGGCAGGTTTTCTTGGTAGGGAAAATGACGGCGGAAACAATAACGGCAATGGACCGCGCAGGCACCGGTTAAAGTCAGTAAAAAACGAGACTTGTACTTATGTAATACCCCTGGCTGTTGGTTAGCCTGCTCTTCACCTAAAGGGTCGGTGACAAAACCGGCGTGTTCTTCAAGTTCCAAATGATGCGGTAGAACTTGGAGTAAAAGCGGATCAAGCGGATTACCTTTTTGCATTTTTTCGACAAAAGCGCGCGGCACACGTAGGCGAAACTCATCTGCTGCGAACTGAGCACCCGATAATAACTGATCATGCGAAAGTTCTAATACATCGAGTAATTCTTGAGGATTTGTTATCAAATCACTCAATTGGGTTTGCCAGTTTTGCTCTTGAAATAAATAGTTTATCATGCCGATTGTTTAAAAAATGCAGAATGGTGAGTGGGAGAATATTGCTGAAATTAATGCGTCGAACTTTGAAGTGTAAGCTGAAATAATTCCGAAAAAGCTTACACCTGATGAAGCCTACGAAACATTTATTAAGTTTCAGTAAACAGCAATTTTACCTGTTTGTGGGCATTGTATAAACAAAGTTCTTTAATGTCTGAGTGTAAGTTAAGCAGCTTGACCCCTTTAATGGGGATTTTTTCGTTGCGACATGGTGCATTGGTCATTTAGAATACGCAATATCACATTAATGTGCATGTGGCAGCCAATGTTACAGTCAGTACTTGCTAAATGACATGTTACAGCCCATAGCATCTATAGATTAAAGTTAGTAAGTTTGGAGTGAGCCAGTCATGGCCTATTATTCTACGAATGATTTCAAGTCAGGCCTTAAGGTCATGCTTGATGGTAACCCATGTTCAATCATGGAAAACGAATACGTAAAACCAGGTAAAGGCCAAGCTTTTAACCGCGTAAAATTACGTAACCTTAAAACTGGTAAAGTTTTAGAAAAAACTTTCAAATCTGGTGATTCACTAGAAGCTGCTGACATCCAAGAAGTTGAAATGAACTACTTGTATAACGACGGTGAAATGTGGAACTTCATGGACCCAGAATCTTTCGAACAAATCGCTGCTGATAAAGTTGCTATGGGCGACGCGGCTAAATGGTTGAAAGATGACTCTAACGAACTTTGCACAATCATGTTATGGAATGGTGTTCCTTTAACTGTGAGCGCGCCAAACTTCGTTGTATTAAAAATCGTTGAAACTGATCCAGGTGTACGTGGTGATACTTCAGGTGGTGGCGGTAAACCGGCTAAGCTTGAAACTGGTGCAGTTGTACGTGTTCCATTATTCGTACAGCAAGAAGAAAGCGTTCGTGTAGACACTCGTACTGGTGACTATTTAGAACGTGCATAATGGTTTAAAAATAGACTATTATCGAAAGGGATGAAGTGATTCATCCCTTTTTTTATACCTATTGGTTTAAATTTTTATTCCAAAGTATTAGATGAAAAAACCTATAACAGGAGTAGAGTTTCAAGGGAAGAAACAGCAGTACCTCGAACAAGAAAAATCAAGCTGATTTATTTCAACATTTATGAGGGATTGAGATGGAAAACATTCAACCGAAGTCAGGAATGGCTTCGAAGATTATCTGGCTGTTTGTAGCCATTCTAGGTGCCGTTTCATTCGGCATACTAGCACTCAGTCGAGGCGAGCATGTCAATGCAGTTTGGCTGATCCTTGCAGCAATCTGTGTGTATAGCATTGCATATCGTTTTTATAGTTTATTTATTGCCAATAAAGTCTTTGAACTGAATGAGCGACGTTTAACGCCTGCTCATCGCTTAGCTGACGGTTTGGATTATGTGCCGACCAATAAAAGCGTTCTATTTGGTCACCACTTTGCTGCGATTGCAGGTGCAGGTCCTTTAGTCGGACCGATCCTTGCTGCGCAAATGGGTTATTTGCCGGGAACAATTTGGCTCTTGGTGGGTGTTGTTCTCGCAGGTGCGGTTCAAGACTTTTTAGTCTTATTCATCTCGACGCGTCGTGATGGTCGTTCACTCGGTGAAATGGCAAAACAAGAACTTGGCTCATTTGCCGGAATCATCGTGATGCTTGGCGCACTTGGTGTGATGATCATCATTCTTGCGGTACTTGCTTTGGTGGTTGTAAAAGCGTTGACCAATAGTCCGTGGGGTGTCTTCAGTATCGCTGCCACTGTACCGATTGCGATTTTCATGGGTATATATATGCGATTTATCCGTCCGGGTAAAATTGCAGAAGTTTCAATCATTGGTTTTGTACTGATGATGGCTGGGATTATCTATGGTGGCGACATTGCACAGCATCCGTACTGGGGGCCATTCTTTACACTTTCAGGTACTGAACTAACTTGGTGGTTGATTGGTTATGGTTTCGTGGCATCAGTATTACCTGTTTGGTTACTGCTTGCACCACGTGATTACCTATCTACCTTCTTGAAAATTGGTGTTATTGCAGGTTTAGCAATCGGGATCATGTTTGCTTTACCTGAGATGAAAATGCCAGCGGTAACGCATTTTATTGATGGTACAGGTCCTGTATTTGCAGGCTCAATGTTCCCATTCTTGTTTATTACCATTGCCTGTGGTGCAATTTCAGGTTTCCATGCGCTCGTTTCTTCAGGAACGACACCGAAGCTTGTGAATAATGAAAAAGATATTCGCATGATCGGTTATGGCGGCATGTTGATGGAGTCTTTTGTTGCGATTATGGCTTTGGTCTGTGCAACGATTCTTGAGCCTGGTGTGTATTTTGCGATTAATGCGCCAGCAGCTGTGATTGGTACAACGGTTGAGTCCGCTGCAGAAGCAGTTCGTACATTAGGCTTCGTGGTAACACCTGAAGCATTGACCTTACTTGCACAAGAAGTGGGTGAAAATTCGATTCTGTCTCGTACAGGGGGTGCACCAACATTTGCGATTGGTATGGCGCATATCATTACGGAAATTTTTAATAACCGTTCAATGATGGCGTTCTGGTATCACTTTGCGATTTTATTCGAAGCACTTTTCATTTTAACGGCAGTTGATGCGGGTACACGTGCATGTCGTTTCATGGTGCAAGATACTGTGGGTATCGTGATTCCTGCGGTAAAAAACTCACATAACTTCTTCGGAAATCTGTTAGGTACAGCGGTGGCTGTTGCAGGTTGGGGCTTCTTCGTTTACCAAGGCGTGGTTGATCCACTCGGCGGTATTAATAGTTTATGGCCGCTATTTGGTATTGGTAACCAAATTCTTGCTGCGATGGCATTGATCTTGGGTACAGTGATTTTATTCAAGATGAAAAAACAAAAGTATGTTTGGGTGACGATTATCCCAACAGTATTCTTGTTTATTACTTCCATGACCGCTGGTTGGCAGAAGATTTTCCACGAAAATCCAAAGATTGGTTTTTTGGCTCAGGCAGATCGTTTTAATGCAGCAATTGCGAAAAATGAATTGTTGGCACCTGCGAAAACCATGGCTGAAATGCATACGGTTGCATTGTCGAATCAAATCAATGCCGGTCTTTGTGCATTCTTTATGATCGTGGCATTTGTGATGTTATTTGCAGCGATTGGTGTGGTGCGTCGTGCCTTGGCAAATCCAAATCCATCGGTGAATGAAGCAGAAGCAATTTACCGTGACCCAGCTGAAATTAATCCGTCAAATTCAGCACATTAATAGGGGAATATGAATGAACCTGAAGTTTGCAAAAAGTGGAAAAACGGTGATTTATAAAATCATTAAAATGACCATTATGTCGCAGAAGGATTTAATTCTGAACCCGAAAAATTGGTCACGTATTGCGACGTTGTGGCAACGTTTACAGCAAAGCTTCCGCCTGATGGTGGGTGTGCCAGATTACCAAAACTATTTGGAACATATGGCAAAACATCATCCTGATTTGGAAGCGATGGATGCAAAAACATTTTATCGTCACTGTGTAGATGCACGTTATCCATCAGCTGGTGGTGACATGAAGAAGTGTCCTTGCTAATGCAGTGACTCGAGCCAAAAATCTAAGAAAAAAGCGTTCTTCGGGACGCTTTTTTTATTGCTGATTTGTGATCAGTCGAAGCGAAAACAACCCTTTTGTATATTCAATAAATATCAAGAGTATCTATTTAAAGTATGGAACTGGGTATTGCTTGGAGATAAACACTGTATTTTTAAATAAAACCCTGTATGTTAGTCATTCATTTAACTTTTTTATTGGGGAATAAAAGGTGTTTTGGGGATCAGAGAAAAGCCAACAAAATATTACATCAACGCTTTTAAGTGAGCAGAGCCTTGCGCCTTTTTACCCGAAAATAAATACATTCCTCGAACAAATTAACCAAATTATTTTGGATAAAAATCAGCAAACCAAATTGGCTTTAGCTTGCCTATTGGCAGGCGGGCATGTGCTATTTGAAGACTTACCTGGTTTAGGGAAAACGACATTATCTAGCGCCTTGTCACATTTGGCGGGATTAAAGTTTCAACGGATTCAATTTACCAATGACATGCTGGCTAGCGATGTGATTGGGGTAAATATGTTTAATCAAAAAGAACATCATTTTGAGTTTAAATCTGGGCCGATTTTTACCCAAATTTTATTGGCAGATGAAATCAACCGTTGTAGTCCAAAGACCCAAAGTGCCTTATTAGAAGCCATGGAAGAGGGGTATGTGACGGTTGATGGTGTGCGCTATGCTTTGCCTCAACCATTTTGGGTGATTGCGACACAAAACCCTTTATTTCAAAGTGGTACTTATGCCTTACCTGAGTCCCAGTTGGACCGGTTTTTAATGCGTTTGTCTTTAGGTTATCCATCGCGTCAGGCAGAGAAATTATTGCTCCAACAAACTTCACGCCATGATCTGATTGCGGCATTAGCATATATCTTTAATGAAGCAGAAATTTTACAACTACAAGGCTTTGTCGAGCAGATACATCTGAGTGATCGTTTAATGGATTACATTTTGGATCTTGCTGCTGAAACACGTAAAGGGAGACATGGTCTTTCTACGCGTGGTGTTTTAGCCTTAAAGAAAGCTGCGCAAGCCTATGCGCTGATTGAGCAGCGAAATTATGTGAATCCTGACGATGTGCAAGCGGTGTTTACAGCGGTAGTGTCTCATCGAATTGGGCTGTCAGATCTTGAAGCCTTTAAGCTTTTAGAACAAGTTTCGATTCAATAAGGGAGTTGAACCTTGGCTTCAATGTGGCAGCAATGGATTGAACGTCGATTTAAAATTGATCAGCACAAGCAGCTGACTCAAAAAGACGTCTTGATCTTTATCTATCAGCAAGGCTACTTGTATTTGGTGTTAATTTTCATCACCTTTATTGCAGGTGTGAATTATGCCAATAATTTGATTCTAGGCTTTTGCTTTTTAATTAGTGCTGTACTGTGTATTAGTTTCTATATTACTTTTAAGCAGCTTCATGCGTTACAGATTCAAATAAATGTTGTTGATACACCGCAAGCAGGTGAATTACTTTCGGTCGATATTTACTTTAAGCAAGATGCTGAACAGGCAAGATATTTGTGGATTAAAACTGAAAATCAGCTACATAAATTATTGTTCAATACGCAACAGCAATGCTTTCAATTAAATTTTACAACCAGCCAACGCGGTGTTTTTCAGATTCCACCCATACACATTTATAGTGTTTATCCCTTTGGTTTAGTACGGGCCTGGACGTATTTATATGCACAGCAGACTGCGTGGGTTGCCCCACAAGCCAGTTTGCATTCCGTTGAAAATAAGCAACAACAGCAAAACTTTGAACCTGATCTTGATGAATTTCGCGAATTACGCAGTTTTCAGACGGGGGATTCACTTCATGCGGTGTCTTGGAAACAAGCAGCACGAGGACAAGGCTTATATATCAAAGTCTTTGAACAATATGAAGATCTAAAGAAATTGGAGATTCATTATCACCATATGCCAGCTCAAAGTCATGAAGAAAAACTTAGCCTCATGATGGGTTTGGTCGAGCAGGCTGAAAAAAACCACGATCAATATGCACTGTATTTACCTAATGCTGAGTTAGCATCAGGCACTGGAGCACTGCATTTTTCCGAAGCAAAACGGTTATTGGCGCAGGCTTAAGAGATGATTGAAAATACCATACGCCGCTCAATATTACTCACTTTAGCCTTGGTGCTCATTGCACAAATGCTTTATATTCCTGTGGCAACATCATTGGTATTTTTAGTCATTTGGCTTATTTTATTACTCAATACTCGCGCCAGTAAAAAACCATTTTCTAAAATTTTAACCTATGTGCTGACATTGACTGCTTTATTCAGCATTTACTTAAGCCATAAAACCTTTATTGGTGTTGATGCAGGAGTTGCAGTACTTAGTACATTTTTATTTGCTAAATCTTTAGAAACAAAAACACGTCGTGATGTAATTATTTTATTTAACTTTGCGATGTTTGTGATAGCCAGTAGCTTTCTATTTAGCCAGTCCTTTGCCATGGCACTGGTTATTTTATTGGCACTGTTGAGCTGTTTTATTGGATTATACCGTTTACAGACCGTTGGTTTTAGCCAAAACTCAGGCGGTGAAATACAAGCGATTAAACAAGATATTGGGCATGTGGGAAAATTTATTGCCTTAGCTGTTCCATTCTTTATTTTGCTGTTTCTCTTTTTTCCACGCCTGCCGCCACTATGGCACATTCCAATTCCTGAAAATAAAGCCACAACAGGTATTAGTGACAGCATGTCTCCAGGCGATATTGCTGAGTTATCGCAGTCGAGTAGTTTAGCTTTTCGTATAATCGGTGATATTCAAGCCTTGCCACCACGTACAGAGCTGTATTGGCGGGGGATGGCATTAGATGAATATGATGGCACTAAATGGACCAGTCATTTTGTAAATCAACAAGCAACTCAATTTGATGTATCACAAATACTACCGAGCAAGACTTTAAATTACCAATATCTTGCTGCTGACCCTAGTGTAATGTGGGTGATGGCCCTTGAGCAATCTGTGCCTACAGAGCCACGATTTCTATTTGGTCAAGATGGTCGAATTACGCCTTATCGTTTAACGGCTCGGACCGAACCAATTCAATTAAAATGGTTAGGTATAGCATCGCTTCCGCAAGTGGTTCAGTCACAGTGGTTAGCTAAACTAAATACGCGTTATGTACATCAGTTAGATCACAAGTCTCAACGATTGGCTCAAGAATTATGGGGTAAAAGTGGGGCGGATCCAGAGCGTTATATAGATCAAGTATTTCATTGGTATCAAAACAATAACTTTGTTTATACTTTAAGCCCCGGTGTGCTTGGACAAAATCGTATCGATGATTTTTTATTTGGTTCACGACAAGGCTTTTGCGAACACTTTGCTTCAAGTTTTGCAATGTTGATGCGTTATGCTGGAGTGCCAGCACGAATCGTTGTGGGTTATCAGGGTGGTCAATTAGCACCAGATGGTAAAAGTTGGGAAGTTCGTCAGCTCGATGCTCATGCGTGGACAGAGGTTTATGTCAATCAAAATTGGCGTCGTATTGATCCGACGGCCATCATCGCACCGCAGCGTATAAATGGTGGAATGCAGGATTATATGGCACAAGATCGTACAATTTTTGGAACAAAGCAGTCGACTTGGGCCTATCAGCAATTTGCCATATTGAAAAAAGTCCGTGTATGGAGTGATTATGCGAGTTACCAATGGCAAAGCAAGGTCGTAGGTTATAATACTGAATCTCAACAACAATGGTTCAAAAAGCTCGGTGTAAATTCTGCATATGCAGGAGGTTTAATACTTGTATTGAGTATTGGTGGAGTTGTTGTATTTTATTTTATATGGATTATGTGGAAAAAAAGAAAAAGTTTAAGCCCTCTCGAAAGAGAAATTACCAATTTTGCAAAGAAATTACCCTTGAACCTACAAAAAGGAACTTCTGAAAGTTTTAGGTATTGGCTACAACGTTTGGCTGAAAATGTACCTGAACAAGAAAAGGATTCATTCGAACAAGCTATTACGTTATTTGAACAGGAAATTTATGTAGGTAGAGCGCTAAGTTCTCAAGATATTCAATGTTTTAAGGCTTTGCTTAAAACTTGTACGCAAAGTTTAAAAAACTCAGAAAAGGGCTTGTCATAAAAAATAAAAATGAATATGATGCTTGGACTTCAGGTGTATAGCTCAGTTGGTTAGAGCGCTACGTTGACATCGTAGAGGTCTCCAGTTCGAGTCTGGATATACCTACCAAATTCAAAAAGCAGAATCAAAATGATTCTGCTTTTTTTTATCTGAAATTGTTAAATTAACCTATTAATATTCATAAATATATTCAAGGATTTGAAATTAAAGTTCTAAAATAATATAGAGATAGAGCATCTGTTCATTACAATTTCATTCCTAATTGATGATTCAGACCATTTAAGCAGTAAAGCCTCCATCCACTAAAATTTCAGATGCTGTCATATATGATGCTGCTGGACTTGCAATAAATGCAACAACTTCAGAAATTTCTTCAACTTTTGCATAGCGGCCCAATGCAATCATAGGTAAAATGATATTACTCACAGCTCCTATTTCTGGGTTCATATCGGTATCTGTAGAACCGGGTAAAACTGTATTTACTGTAATACCGCGAGGACCTAGATCTCGCGCAAGGCTTTTGCTAAAACCGCTGATTGCACCTTTGGTTAAGGTATATAGCGAAGCGGTAGGGAATGCCGAAAAATTTGTCATAGCAGACCCAATATGAATGATCCGTCCACCCGTTTTCATATGGCGAACGGCTTCTTGGGTAGCAACAAATACTGCAGTGACATTGACTGCAATCATTTTTTCATAATCGCTTAAGCTGAGCTGTTCAATATCTCCGGTGATGCTCATACCTGCGTTATTCACCAAAATATCGATGCCGCCATAAGTTTCAACAGTGGTCAAAATTGCTTGTTTAACTGCTTCGGGTCGTGCGGCATCAGCTTGAATAGCAAGTGCTTGCATGCCTTTAGCGAGGATTTCCTCAACTACAGCATTGGCTTTTTCAGGGGACTGGTTATAAGTAATCACCACGGTTGCACCAAGATCTGCAAGTTTTTTCGCAATCGCAGCGCCAATGGATCTCGAACCACCTGTAACTACAGCAACTTTGTTGGATAATACGTGCAGATCTTTAGGCATTAGTTTCAACCTCTTGGAGTTTATTTATTTCACAATTTTATGTGGGGCAGGCAAAGCAAGATCATCTAGATTTGGATTGAATAAATCCTGATTGGTCGCTTCTGCAAGTTCAATGATATAACCCGGTGCGATTTCTAAACGGCCTTGTGCGCCCATAATATTGGGTGTGCGTTTTTGTAAGATTGGAATGCCATTTTTTTCAGCCTTACGATATACGGCTTCAATATCATCTACAACAAACATGATTTTTGTGTCACGAATAAAATCTGGGAGTTTGGCCACATGTTCAGATTCAAGGACGACTAAGGACACATCACCCAACACAGACTGTAAGCCGACCACCAACAAGTTGAAATATTCTTCAATTCTAAAAAGATACTCGACATGACCGTCAAATAAGTCGATATAGTTGCGAATATATTGTTGTTCTTGTCCTGACTCTAAAAACACACGTTCATAAGGGCCTGAAACTAGATTTTCTGCAAAAAAAGTATTCTCGATTTTACTGTTTATATGGCTCATCTTTTTTCTCCACTGCTTAGGTGTGTTGTTAATTTAATGTTGTGGGTAAAGCAAAGCGTCATTAGCGCTTCTTATAGGTGACTTAAATTCTCTAAACCTAGATATCGCTAATGACTGAGTTGCGATTTTAAAAAATATTTATTTAACGACAGGTTTTTCGGTTAAAGGCATGCCATTGAGAAGATAACCGCCATCAGCTGCCACCACTTGTCCTGTGACAAAGGACGCTTCGTCAGAGCTGAGCCATAATGCTAAATGAGCAACTTCTAATGGATCTGCACCACGGTGCATTGGGGTTGCATCTTCAGAATGCTGTTTGAAATTTGAAATGATGGTTGAAGTCTTATCTGTCATTGGGGTGATGGTATAACCTGGCACGACGACATTAACCCGGATGCCGAAAGGTGCATATTCCATCGCAACAACTTTACTTAAACCAATCAGACCTGATTTTGAAGCGGCATAAGCTGCAAGGTTTGCAGCACCTGTCAATCCGCCAATTGAAGATGTATTGACGATTGCACCTGAATTTTGTTTCAGCATTTGACGTGTTTCTGCACGCATTAACAGGAAATTACTGGTTAAGTTCACTGAAATAATGCGATCCCAGTCTTTTAATTCAGCATTCACAATCGGTGCATGCACACCTGAAATACCTGCGTTATTAAAGGCAATATCTAAACGACCATGCTGTTCTACAATGCTTGAAATCAAACGGTCTACATCGGCTTCTACGCTAACATCTGCTTGGATATAACCAATGTTTAAGCCTTCAGCCTTTGCTTCGGCTTCAAGTTCTGTGGCAGGGCTACGCGCAACGCCGATTACAATTGCACCGCGACGTGCATATTCGAGTGCGGCTGCTTTTCCTATACCAGAGCTTGCACCAGTAACTAAAACTACTTTATCTTTAAATTGAGTATTATTTGACATGATCTTTTCCTTATAAATTTATAGTTCGTCTGCATAATGAAGTTTTAAACCGCGGCGCGGCCACTGTGCTTTATATAAACGGCCTGTACCGGATGCTGTGATAAATGCGGTTTGCATGTTTTCACCACCGAAACAGATATTGGTGACCGTCGGATCTTTAAGAGGCACTTCGACAAAATCAATCACTTCACCTTGCGGGGAAATAGTGGTGATTCCGCCTTTAGGCATGGTTGCCACACTGACATTGCCTTCGGCATCGACAGCAAGAGAATCAAAGAAGGTAAAATCGCCCAAGCCAACCAATAAATTTGCGCCATGGCCAGATAAATTAAGCTCACCTGCGGCTTGAATTTCCCACCACCAGACACGGCCTGTGATGGTTTCAGATACATAGACACGCTTGCCATCTGGTGAAATACCGACACCATTTGGGGTAAATAAAGGGGAAACGAGGCGTTTGACTAAACTGCCGTCTAAGCGCCCATAACTGAGTGAACCGAGGTCCATGTCATGCTCACGGCGTTGCCCATGATCGGTAAAGTAAAATCCGCCTTGGCCATCCATCACGATATCGTTTGGCGCTAAAATGGGACCATCGGCATAGTGGGTATAGAGGTTTTTGACTTCACCATTCGGGTGAATTGTTTGTATACGTCCGCCGATAAAATCTTCTGGCTGCGGGCCTGGCGCAATTAATCCATCAGATTCTTTCCAAGATATTCCGCCATTGTTTGCAACATAAATGATGCCGTCAGGGCCTAATGCAGCACCATTCGGTGCACCTTGCACCTGAGCAATAATTTCAAAATGACCATTTGGGTATAACCGTTTTAGGCTTTGGCTTTTAAGCTCAACAACAATCGCTGAGCCATCATTTAGGGCAATAGGGCCCTCAGGAAAATCTAAATTTTCCGCAAAAACTTCTAGTTTCATTTGAATTGCCTTTTAGTTTTTCTATTTTGAAAATGCGTGAGCAGGATTAATTAAAAATCAGTACGCTTTTTCCTTTGGTATGGCCGACTAAAATATCGGCATAGGCCTCTTGTGCATGGTCAAATGGATACTCACGGCTGACGACCCAGCTAAAGCGTCCATCAGCTACACGTTCAACCACATATTTCAGATTTGACGGTTTCTTTTTCACCCAAACGGCTTGGATCCTCTCTGAAGTTAAACGTTTACCAGCGGTTGAACCCATGAATCCACCATCTTTAACAGTGGCTAAGGAAGCTTGGGTGGCATCTTCATTACCGACTAGATCGATAGAAGCATCAAATTTTTCAGGGTGGATTTGATCTAAACGCTCGATTAGGCCTTCGCCATAAATCACAGGTATTGCGCCTAATTCACGAACATAGTCTTGGTTTTTAGCAGATGCTGTCGCGATGACCTCAATGCCTTTTTCTTTGACCAATTGAATTACAATTGATCCAACTCCGCCTGAACCGCCATGTACTAAGAGTGACTTAATAGGGCCGATTTCATCTAAAATCGTCATTGCAGTTTGACCCACGCCTGCAAGTGTTCCTGCAACAGCCCAGCTTAAATTTTCGGGTTTTTTCACTAAATTAGTGATGGGAACGTCAATAATTGTTGCATGGGTAAATGCACCGCCTGAGCCTAAAACCTCGTCACCTACAGCCCATGTGCTATTGGTAGTCTCCGTAATCACACCTGCATATTCAGTACCAAAGGCTTGCGGCATAGGCGAATGCTTGAATTCACCTGTCATTCGACGTGCATCAATCGGGTTGATGCCTGCGGCTTTTACTTGAATACCTGCCATGCCTGCTGAAAGTGGGGGGAAGTTCATTGCTAATGAATTCTAGGACGTCGGATTGACCATATTGTTGTGCGATTAATATTGTACTTTTCATTTATATAAACCTTGTTGAATACTTGATTCAGCCTGAAGGGATATATTCAGTATAATTTTTATACATTAAATGAGAAGAGTTATTATTACACTACACTATTCCATATTTGATACTAATAAGAGCAAGATGAAAAAATTACATGATCTGAATAGTCTGAAAATTTTTAGAGATGTGGTGAGTGCCGGAGGCTACTCAGCTGCACATAAAATTACCGGTCAATCGCGGGCAACACTGAGCCGTAATATTTCACAGCTAGAAGCGGAGGTGGGTGCACGCCTGATTGAGAGGAGTACACGCAGTTTCCGTTTAACCGAGCAAGGGCAGGTTTTATATGACAGTTGTCTAGAAATTTTTTTCAACTTGACCACACGTTTTCAATGTTAGAAAGTCAGCAGGTCGAGCCAAGTGGTCTTGTTAAAATTGCGATTCCCCCCTCGCTTTTGCACTTTTATAATTTTAGTGATGAAATTTTAAAATATATGACTTTGTATGAAAAAGTAAATATTCATATTGAAGCGACAAACAGACAGGTCGATATTTTAAATGAGGGCTTTGATTTCGTCATTCGGGCACGTAATAAAATCGATTACCCATTGGGATATGTGCCTGTCTTTTTGGCACATATGGAGCTTTGTCTTGTAGCACATCCGAAATGGAGAAATAAATTCAAACCATCACTGATGGATACATTAGAAAACATTCCTGCCATTATTTGGAAAGGTGTGGAGGGAGTGACACATTGGCAATTTATGAATAATGAAAATCAAAGTGTTGATATAAAAGTAAAACCGCGCTTGATTGTTGATGATATGACGATGATGAGAAATGCTGCGCTAGATGGATTGGGGCTGGTTTTGATCCCGTATATCTATGTAGAAAATGACATCGCTCTAGGCCGTTTAATTCTAATAGAATCCGAGCTAATTCCAAGCAAAAGTAGTATTCACGCTGTTCATTTAGGTCAAAAAGGCATGCGGCCTGCGGTGCGCCACTTACTTGATTGGTTAAAAGAGCTCACGATTAGTTTAAGATAGCTAAATTTGCTCAAGATTTGAAATAATTTAGCTGTATATAAAATACTTTTAAATTTTTTTATTAATACTGTTGGTGTTAACTGAATGAAGTATTAATGAAAGAGCTCTATTAGGTACATTACGTAGCATAAATAATAAATCTAATTTTAATTCTTTATTTAAATAAGCGCGTTTATGTTATTTCAAAGCCTAAAACTTTAATTCAGATTACACTGACTTGTATCAATTATAATTAATAACCAATACTTTGCGGTTTTGATTTTCCGTATTCTCAATAGAAATATCCGCAGTTTTGGACGTCTGTTTATTGAATGGGGAATAAGCACTGAAATCTTGTTGAATTTTCAATTTGGATATTGCTTCTTTTAAATCCAAACAAGCCTGTTCTGTCGACTGCTCAGCACAGGTAAACTCAGAAATTGTACCGGTGAAGTTGATTTCATCAGCATGACCATTGGTTCCAATTCCACAAAATATTATTATACTTAATAAAGTTACATATTTATCTAACTTCATCTCTTTCCCCATTATTGAGATGTTTAGTTAGATAAATACACGTCTATATTATGAAAAACAAGATTAATTCAGCGTATTCATAAAAAAAAATTATAAATTGTGAGGTGTGTCAAATTAATCATATTCAATTGTGACTGTTGCCATTCCTCGTACTGTTCCAGGTGAAACAGTTGGCTCAGTTTGGTAATAACGTGCCTTCATTGGCACATTATATTGTAATGTCTGGTTAGATGTTAATGTTCCGAGTTCCAGTTTGTCCCCCTTAGAAACTACTTTATTTTGATTCTGGTAATTCCAAAGGATTTGTGTACCTACGCCTTTAGCTTTTGTGCTCGCAGGGGCATCATTATTAATTACTTTATTATTGCTATTTGCTGCTGCATTGTAGTCAAAACTTAAACTAATTTTATTACTTTCTTCGTAACCAGTTGGGTTTTTACCGCCATTGCAGAGAATATTTAAGTCAAATGCTTGCTCACCTTGAGTGGAGCCTACACCTTTGAAATCAGCTTTATTAACGGTAGGCAATTGGACAACCTTATTAATATTGCCTTGAATTTCACATGAAGAAGAGGCAATGGTAATCGCATTACCATAAACTGTACTGGTGAGCAGGGGCTTGTTTGTGTAACCGTTAACATAATAGCTGCTGTATTGACCCGGGACTAATGTGCCAGAACCAGTTGTAGGTGCAGTTTTAACAATCTCGACCACGAAATAGCCGTTAGCTAAGTTGTAAGTAGTATTTCTAGACAAAGCGCGTGAATACGGATAATAGCCTGAAAATCCTGAAGCACCTTCAGCTTCACGATAAAGCCGAATGCCAATACCGGGAATATTGGTATTGTAAATAGAGTTGCCAGATGGACTGAGTGAAAAGCCCTGACTTAACACCGCATGGATTGTAGATGGAGTACCGTTATCACATCGGATGGTAGATCCATTTGAAGATATTGGAAACGTGGCTTTTCTTAATATTGTACCCACCGCATCACTTGGACGAACAACCACACGGCCGACAGACATACTGACGTCTTGCGATCTGAATCCAGATTGTGGTGTACACGCAGCATAAGCTTCAGACAGACCAGCCATTCCAGCGAGCAGCAATAGGGTATTAACAATTTTCATTTTCATTGGCATACACCTTCTGTCGTGATCATGGTGAGATTTTTATCTTCTGTTTGTTTTGTCACATCGTATTGAATGCGGCATTGCTCAGTAGCGTCATCGCCCCATTTGATGGTGACAGTATCTGCTGTTTGGTTGGTACGCAAATAAACCATGCTACCTTGTGCAACCATGCCGACATTTTCACCTTGTGAGCTATATGCTTCAGCTGCAAATGGAAGGGTTTTTCCTTCTGAGATTAAACCATGAATATAAATGGCTTTACCTGATTTTGTTGCAAAGCTAACTTGTGAAATTGCACCAGCATATGGCGCGATGCGTTGGCTAGTTTCTTCTAATTCTACATTGGTCGACATATTTTGTGGATCAAGCGTAATATCATTTAAACGGTATGGCGTTACATATGGAATAACTGCATAGCCTGATTTATTGATACTTAATCCTGTAGCATTATTTACTTTAGCACCTGCTGCTTCAGGTGCGTAAACCAAGACCATAGTTTGTCCTTGGTCTGGGCCAAACAGTACACCTTTGGAATGTGCAACTACATTGCCGCGTGCAGAAAGCATCGCTTGTTGATACTGATCAGAAACACTATATGAACCACCCACAGTAGCAAAGTTAGTGCGGTACTGAGCGTTGACGTTCATGCTCGGATTACTACCATAAGTATCTGAAACAGAAGTACCGTAATTGAATCTGTCACTGACCGTACCGCTCATGCCAACAGTTGTGCTGTCTTGTGTGGTAATTGAGTTGAAATTCACTGAATTTTTCTTAAATGTCCAAGGCAAGGACAGCGTCAACATATACTCTGTATCATTGGTGGTGCGCTTGGTTGCAGTATTTTCGACCACACGTTTAATCGCAGATAAGCCATAAGTTAAACTGCTATAAGTATTGCTGTAGCCAATTTGGTATTGGCGAGTCGTTTCCTGACGGTTCCAATAGTCTACCCAAGAGCCAGTGGCATAAACGTTGCCCCATTTGTCTGGCAAGCCTTGGTTTAAAGTAATTTGAAATTCACTTCGCTGCTTACCAACATGACTTGAACTGATGCCTTTATCGTCCAAATCTTGGATCATTAAAGCATCGCGCAGTTTATAAAAGTTTTCAGTCGAGTAGCGGTAAGCGGCTAAAGTTAAATTGGTATTCGTTGGCGTAATGAGTTTACTGTAACTTAAACGGTAACTTTGCCCACTTTCGCTATCACGTTTTTTGAAATCTGCTTGAGAATGGGTCACGTCCAGTGATATTGCACCAACAGGTGTAGTGAAGGCACTGCCCAAGGTCACAGCAGTATAGTCTTCAGCACTTTGTACACCAGTAAAAGCCGTAAAGTAGTTGTTTAAACCACGCTGATATTTTGCCTGCACAATCCAAGGATCAAGATCAATGTCTTTATCACGGAATTGACCCGCAGTGATTGAATAACGGCTCATGCCCGGGCGCAGCATTTGTACGACAGAAGCATAAGGAACGTTAAAACGCTGAATTTCACCGCTAGCTTCTAAGATAGAGACTTCAAGTTCACCGCCAAAACCTGTCGGGTAGAGGTCATTTATTTCGAAGTTGCCCGGTGCTACTGTTGTTTGGTAAATCAGCTGACCTTGCTGGCGTATTTCCACTTTTGCATTGGTTTTTGCATTGCCTCGAATACGAGGTGCGTAGCCAATCATACTGTTTGGCAGCATACGGTCATCACTAGAGATATCTACACCGCGAAAACCGAATGAATCGAAAATTTCGCCATCGGTATAGCTGTCACCTAAAGTCAGTACGGCTCTATATTTAGGAAATGCGCGCTGTACATAAGTGCTGACAGCATCATAACTGCTTTGGCTCTCGGATGGATTTTCATTGTTACTTTGGTCGCCATCCTGCCATTGCCATTGTCCGTTATGTCGAAATTGCCACCCAGCAAGATTGGCGCCCGCATTTATAGAGGTAAACGCATTTGTGCGTTCTTGACGGCCTTGCATGCGGTCAAATGTTTTGTAAGCACTGGCATTGTATGAAAGAAAAGCAGCATTGATTCCACGATCCCATACACTTGGATCTACATACCCTTGCGCATTTTTTTGCATGGCAATTTGTGGAATTGAAATATCAATACGCAGGCGAGAATTGTCATATTCATAATAGGCATCATCAATCCATTGCTCAATTTTTTGACATGGCGCTACATTCGGAAGTGCATCAGCTGGTTTTTTTAAAGCATCAGGCTTTACGCCATATTGAATCAGGCTATTTTCAGAGAAACAGGTAAAGGCATTTTCTTTATTATCTAAGGCTTTAAATACGATACGATGCTTGCCAAACCAGTTTCCATTGACATAAACATCAAGATTATATTCGCCAGGCAAAATTGGATTGCCAAATTTAAAACGCTCAACATCGATTTTTTTTGCGTCGCCAATTAAAAAAGCTGAGTCAAATTCTGCTTCTTCAGCAACAGTTGGCTTTTCTTCGGTTTCAGCTGCATGAACAAGAGCAGGCATGCTGAGTGTAATAACGCCGCAAGCAATATAATAGCTGATGTGACGTTTAACCCATTTTAGACTTTGTTGTTTTTTTTGCATGAAACTGTCCGCCTATTCATTGGAAATAGGTGCTTTTAAATGAATTTACTTTTGTTTATTTGAAGCTATTGCACTTTAATTGGTAATTCCACACGTCCACCGTAGTCATTAATACTGGTGAAAACCATTTTTGAAGTATTCGCTGTTTTTAGTGCTACATGGTCTTCAGAAAAAGGTTTAAGCATCAAGCCTTCATTAATTAAGTCAATACGTTTACCTGCATTGTCCTGATTAATTGAGGTCAGCGTAATATGAAATGGTGTCGGATTTTTCACATTTAGCTGATTAGCTTGTACAGACCATTGAAGCTTAGATGGCGCAGTGCTTACATCATCTTTCAGCTCACTCGGACGGTAAAAGAACTTGATACGTGAACGGATTGCCAGTTGTAAAAAGTTTTCTGGTACATCATTTACATTTTTTGCAGTCGGTTTTGGTGGAATATCTAAAATATTCAACCAATATAAAGTTTCTTGGGTTTTACTTAAGCTGCTTGCTTTAGGTAAGGCAGAAATACGTAAAGTTTGCCCTTTTTGACTATCTACCCGTGAAATAGGTGGAGTAATCATAAAAGGAGCTTGTGATTGGTCAGGCGTACTTGAAGCATTTCCTTCATCAATCCAAGCCTGTACTAGCGAGGGTTTGTTGCCATTATTACTGACTTGCAAAGTAATTTCACGCGCATCTGAAGGGTAAATTACACGTGTGCCGTGAATAATAATTTCGGCATTTGCAGCAGTAAAGGGGAACAGCCCAGCTAAAAGTGCAGTTTTGAAAAGGGACGGCTTAAAGCGCATAACTTATTCTCACAAAGGGTATTTAATGAGTGAGCTGATGCAGCGAACTGCATCGGCTCTCAATTGCAATAGCGATTATTGGTAAATAATCGTGTATTGAACAGAAGTTGTTACTTTACCAGCAGTAGAAGCGTCAGTTGCGTAGTATTCTGCATAGTAGTTCAAGTCAGCAGAACCTTGGTCAGCAACGTCAACCCATTGTGAGTTTGTTTGCGCGCCATTAGCACCAGCTGCAAGAACTGGAACGAATAGATTGTTTGAACCTAAAAGTTGTACTTGAACGTTTTTCGCGCCAGCAGCATCTTGGTTGTTTAAGCGGCCTGAAGCAAAATCAACAGTAGCACCTGGTTCAAAATAAGTAGCAACTTTACCTTCTGAACAGTTTGCTAAGTTGATTGTGAACGGAGTACGGCCAGCAACATCACCGGCTTTAGCAAGAGTTTGCTTAGACACAGTAGGTAAAGTTACAGTGAAATCTTTACCTTGAGGAGTAACGATGTCACAAGTTTTGTCAGTAACTAAACCATTAATAGTGATTGTGCCATCAGCAGCATTAGCCGCGCTGATACCTAGAATTGTTGTAGTAGCAATTAGAACGATCTTTTTCATTTTACTTTTCCCGAAAAAATAGGCTTTGTTTGTCATTGGTGGTGTACCGCTTTGGTAACAGAAGATTAACCGTTGATTTTAAAAATGTAAACCACGTCACATTAATTTAAATTTATGTGTTTTTATTTTTGAATTAAACTACAGCTGTATAGTTAGATAATTTATAATTTATTATTATTGAAAATAAATGCTTATGAAGTCTTTTAATAAAAATTAAGAGTTTAATTAAGTGAAAAGTAATTTAAAATATTTTTGTAAATTTACAGAGTGAATGGTCAAATCAACAAATTGATGACAGATTTATTAAAGTTTTAATTAATTAAAGTGTTATTGAGAATATGGTTGAATTAAATCTACTTATATGAACGGTGTTCATCACGAGTCGTTACCAATTGTAATTTGGCTTTTATTAGGTACCTTTCACACTCATAGGGCCTTATTAGATTCTACCTAGAAAAAATGTGAAACCATATAAAGATAAAATGACGATCTTGTTAGAACAAAATTAATGACATTGAACAGTCAAATATTTAGGCAGGACAATATGGATATATTGGTCAGGCTATCCCTAGATAGCTTGCTTGAGATCCAAAAGTATTAAACTAATGACAGTTCAATTTCAGCTATGCTTTTTAAAGCCTAGTCACTAGGATAGATGTATATAACAAGACAGTTTAATTAAAAAATAAGGCCGATCTCATTCCTTAGTTAGAACATGAATTTAAATAAACTAGGCTAGCTTGCTCTTTAAATCACAGAGAAATAAATCCTTATTTCCTTAAAAAAATGCCACAAATGTTCTAAATGTAAAAAATTAAAAAAGCATTTATCTTTTATTTCACCTTAAATTAAATAATATAAAAACAAAGACTTAGTTTTGTGAATAAGAATTGTTTTTCATACAAAACCTATTTTTACGTCAAGTAACAAATCTATAGAAAAAAATTAAGCGTACATTTTGACAATTAATTTTATAGGTTATAAATTACCCATGATGAAATAAAACAGTGTTTTATATATAAAACAAAATGAAATTAAGTCAAGGAGACCGTCATGCTCACGGAAGAAAAAAATGCAAGATTAACGAAAGTAGGTCCAGGAACAGAAATGGGCGAATACTTGCGTCGATATTGGCATCCAATAGCTGGAGAAAGTGAATTTGAAAAAAATTCAATCAAGCCGATTCGGATCATGGGCGAAGACTTAGTATTATTTAAAGATTTGAGTGAAAAATATGGTGTTGTAGACCGTCATTGCCCACATCGTAGTGCAGATATGCTTTATGGCTATGTTGAAGAAAATGGTATTCGATGTAGTTATCATGGCTGGCGTTTTGATCAGACAGGTCAATGTATAGAACAACCCTTTGAGCAAGTGTGCGACCCAACGTCACGAATGTGCAAAAGGATAAAAATTAAATCATATCGAGTGACAGCAAAAGCTGGAATACTATGGATCTATATGGGGCCTGAGCCAGTTCCAGAATTACCAGATTGGGATCTATTCAATTATAAAAATGGCTTTGCACAAGCTGTATTTGCTGAATTGCCTTGTAACTGGTTCCAATGTCAAGAAAACTCAATTGATCCAGTCCATTTTGAATGGACACATAATAACTGGTCAATTCGTCAAACGGGTGCCAAGGGTCCTTATGTCCCAACGCATTTAAAGCTTGAGTTTGATGAGTTTGATTATGGATTTACTTATCGCAGGCTTCGCGGTGAAGAAGATGAAACAAATCCAATGTGGACGGTAGGTCGTGTGACTTTATGGCCAAATGGGTTTTATCTCGGGCACCATTTTGAGTGGCGAGTTCCAGTCGATGACGAAAATACATTAAGTGTCCTTTGGATTTTTAGTCGCGTACCAACAGAACAAGAACCTTATCAGCAAGACAAGATTCCGTCTTGGTATGGACCAATTCGTGACCCACGTACAGGTCGTTGGATCACATCACATGTAGCCAATCAGGATTTTGTCGTATGGGTTGGACAAGGCACAATTACAGATCGTACACGTGAGAATCTAGGTCAAAGTGATCGTGGAATCGTGATGTTAAGACGTCGTTTCTTTGATGAATTAGATCAACTTAAAAACAATCCTGACTTTGTACCTAAAGCGCTAATTTTCGATAAAGAAGTGAATAAAGACATCGTATTACCTTCCGCATGCCGTGATGAATTAATCAATGGTTTAGCACGGAAGGAACTAGGTGAACATCCATTGCTTGGTCCATATCTGAAGGATTTCTTTGGTCAAGCCGGTCAACCTGACGATGTGCGTCTCGATTATGAAGCAGCAGTTGGGCAGAAGATGGAAGGTGCTAAATACTTTGCAGTCCATGGATCTAGTAAATAAGCGCTTTAATATTTCCTTTCAAACACGGTGCATTAAACAAGCGGGTTTGAAAGGAAAAGAAGGATATAAACCAAGACTTAAAATGGAATTTATGTATGTTTGTCCAAATAAAATCTATTCAAGATTTGACCGCCAATATTCGTAGTTTTGAGTTAATTACAGAAGATGGTCAGGATCTACCTTCATTTACTGCAGGATCACATATCGATGTGGTCTTGGAAAATGGTTTAACACGACAATACTCAATAGCAAATTGTAGTTCAGAAAAAGATCGCTATATCATCGGTGTATTAGAGGATGGTCAATCACGAGGAGGATCATCCTATATTCATCAACAATTTAAAGTTGGTGATCGTATTGAAATTAGTGAGCCGAGAAATTTATTTCCAGTTCATCAGAATACGAATAAGGCAGTGTTATTTGCAGGTGGTATCGGCATTACACCAATCTTATCAATGGCACACACCTTAAAGCGTGAGAACATTCCTTTTGAATTTTACTATTTTATACGTAATGAAAATGTAATTGCATTTAAGGATGTTCTGCAAACAAAATTCTCTGGAGAAATCCATTTTCATATCGAAGATGATGCCATGAATCATTTAGATGTAAATCAAATTTTAAGTGAACCACTGGCCAACAAGCATCTGTATGTCTGTGGGCCAAATGGTTTTATGGATTATATCTTTAAAACTGCAGAGCAAAACCATTGGCAAAAAGACCATTTACATAAAGAACATTTCGCCGCAGAGTCAGTGATAGGAAATGATGAAAATACCGAATTTTCGATCAAAATTGCCTCAACAGGTGAACTGATTCCGATCTCTGCTGAAGAAAGCATTACTGATGTTCTAGAAAAATGTGGTGTCAATATTGCAGTGTCGTGTGAGCAAGGGATTTGTGGCACCTGTCTGACCAATGTCTTAGAAGGTGAGCCAGATCATCGAGATATGTTCCTAACGGATGAGGAACGTGCTTCAAATAAAATATTCACCCCATGCTGCTCTCGTTCTAAAACAAAAGTTTTAGTTTTAGATTTATAGAATTTAGGAAGGCTCTTTAGAAAAGAGCCTTTTTATTTGCCTAAAAAACAAAACAAACTAAGTTTTGTATATAAAACAAAAGAGGAGGGAAACGAAGTTTTAACAGTTGAGAAATTGTTGGTGATTAAACAAGGAAATGTTAATGAAAAAGAAGATTATTTTATGGATGTTAGTCTCTTCGAGCAGTGCTTTTGCAAACGATTTTGTTGATGATGCAAAAGTGAGTCTTTGGGCGAGGAACTATTATTATGATCGAAATTATACAGAAGTTTCGACTGTTCCAGCATTGAGAGAATGGGCACAAGGTTTTGTATTTTCAGCAGAGTCTGGCTACACGGCAGGAGATATTGGCTTTGGTTTAGATTTTCAAGCTATGGCTGGGTTTAAACTCAATGCCGATGCAGATAAAACTGGTGCACAAGTTTTACCTGTAGATAAATATACACGTGAAGCAGCAGACTCTTACGGAAAAATTGGTTTGACGGCGAAAGCCAAATTTAGTCAGACGCAATTAAAAGCAGGAACGCTGATGCCGTTTACACCTGTTGTTTTTTCATCGAGAGCACGGCTTTTACCTCAAGTATTTAGAGGTGCTGAAATCCAAAGCAAAGATGTCAAAAATACGCTGATCACCTTGGGATGGTTAGATCAAGTAAATCATCGTGATTCAAGTGATTATGAAGATATAAAAATCTCTGGTGCCAATGGAAAATTTTTGCCTGCGACAACAGACAATATGTTTTACGGTGGTTTTCAATATAACTTTGATAAAGATAACTTGGTTGGTGCTTACGCAGCTGATGTAACAGACTTATATCGTCAAGGTTTGATCATGGCGAAAACCAATTCTAAATTAAATGATCAGCTAAATTTTCTAACCGATTTAAAACTTTACCATAGTGGAACAGATGGTCAAAAGCTTGCAGGGCCTGTAGATAATACATTGTTTGCTGGCAATTTTGGCTTAAAAACAGGTGTACATACCTTTTCTGCAGGGGTATTGAGCAGTTCAGGTCAGACAGGATTTCCTTATTTGTATGGCGGTGAAGTCTTATTCTTTCTAGATGGCATGAGTACGGACTTTTTAAATCCCAAAGAGCAAGTTTGGAGCCTACGTTATGACGTCGACTTAAAAAATGTGATCGAGGGTGCCAAGTTCGCAGCACGTTATACCCGTGGAGACAATATTCATTTGCCAAAATTAGGTGGCACGGATCTGACTGAAGATGAATGGGCGTTTGACCTGCAATATACAGTTCCAGAAGACGTCCAATATCTGAATGGACTGACGGTCAGGGCACGTTATGCAATTTACGATAACGATTTTGCATCATCAGCATCATTTAAACCAGATAACGAATTCCGTTTAGGTATTGATTACACATGGAAATTTAAATAATTCAAAAGGATTTGGATATGAAAAGTCGTACTTTAAATTTCACCATTGTCATTTGCTTCCTGATAGCCCTTATTGAAGGCATTGATATTCAGGCAATTGGTGTGGCGGCAGCTTCGATAAAGCAACATTTTGCGTTGGATTCAGCACAACTTGGACTTTTATTTAGCATTGGTATTTTTGGACTGTTACCCGGAACGGTGATCGGTGGATATTATGCAGATAAAATTGGGCGAAAAAAGGTTTTAATAGCTGCCGTCTTACTTTTTGCAGTTTTTACACTTGCCATTGTATTTGTACAAAATTTTATTGGCTTACTCATGGTTCGCTTTTTGGCTGGATTAGGTTTTGGTGCTGCATTGCCCAATCTAATTGCATTAGCTTCGGAGTCTAGTTCTGCTGAAAATAAAGGTAAAGCTGTAGGTATGATGTACTGTGGGATGCCAATAGGGGCAATCCTCATCTCTTTATGGGCTGCGATGGATTCGTCAGAAAACTGGAAATTAATTTTCTATGTTGGAGGGATTATTCCACTCATCATCGTGCCTTTTATGATTAAGTATCTATCTGAATCTAAAGAATATAATCAAGTTAAAAAAAATACACAAACCGTTAATTATGCACGTGCATTATTTAATGACCGACAACGTTTAAGAACTTTCCTATTATGGGGAGGCTGCTTTTTTACGGCGATGGTACTCTACATCATGTTGAGTTGGCTTCCATCACTGTTTGTTGAGCTTGGTTTTACTAAGCAGCAAGGAAGTATGGCGCAAGTCTATTTCCAAACTGGCGCAACGATTGGTACGCTTTTATTTACAGGTTTGATTGATAAATGGAATAAATCTGCGGTCATTGCGATTGTTTATATTGGCATATTGATCGGTATTGTCTTTATGAATGTCGCGCCAACGTTGATGATTATGTATGTTGCAGCAGCATTTACTGGTTTCTTTCTTATCGGTAGTAATGGTGTTTCCTACGCCTTTAGTAGTTTTGTCTACCCGACAGAACATAGAGGTCAGGGGGTTGGTGCTGCAAATGCAGTAGGGCGTGTGGGAGCAATGGTTGGACCAGCAATAGCAGGACTTATTCTAAATACAGGCGGTGGTACGTCTGGTGTCCTCTTATCTATGTTTCCTTGTATTGTCATTGCCTTGCTTTGTATGTTTGTTTTAGCCAGAAAAATCGAAACAAAGTCGGCATTTAACTTTGAAAAGAACTTTTCAAAAATTGAATAAATTTTGTCAGATAAATAACCCTTTTAAGATTTAAGCAAAAACTTAAAAGGGTTATATCGTCCTGAGAATTAATTCAATTAAATCCCTTTTGCCATATGTATAATTAAGCCAAACGTCTTGTATGGATATATCTGCATTTATGACTATATAGTAGTGCTTCATACAATGTGTGCTTTAGCGGATTGTTTGAAACAAAAAAGCCGCATTCTATGCGGCTTATTATTAGAAAATTGAGCAAATATATTATGCAGCTTCAGCTTCTAAAATTTCGAAGTCATGGGTAATTTCTACACCACCGTCCATCAGCATTTTGCTCGCAGAACAGTATTTTTCAGCAGAAAGTTCAACCGCTTTTGCAACTTGCTTTTCCTTTACGCCATGACCAGTGACTACAAAGTGCAAATGAATTTTGGTAAATACAGCAGGAATAGTGTCGGCACGTTCTGCATTTAATTCACAACGAACATCAGTAATGTCTTGGCGTGCTTTCTTTAAAATCGTCACAATATCGAAAGATGCACAACCACCAAGTCCTGTTAAAATCAGTTCCATTGGGCGCGGACCACGGTTTTCACCGCCATATTCTTGTGATCCATCCATCATAACAGTGTGACCACTTTGAGTTTTTGCTTCAAAAGCAACATTCTCTAGCCAATGAACACTAGTTTGCATTGCAAGTCCCTAAAAAAAGCTATAAATTTACGCAGTACCTGTACACTAACATAAATTGAGTTGATAAGGAATTTCAACTCTTACGTGTGACAAGTTCACTTTAGGTCTTGTGCGATCTATAAATTATCCATATTCGGAAACTGTTAGCATGACTTCAAACTTTTCACAACTTAGCACAGATGCGCTATCTCCGGGGCAGTTACCTGAGTCGGTGAAGGCATTATTAAAACGTGCATATATTAATCGTTACCCAAAACGTACAACAATCATTGATGCGGGCTCAGAATCTAAATCTTTGTATTTAATTCTTAAGGGTTCAGTATCTATCATTTTACGCGAAGATGATGAGCGTGAAATTGTGGTTGCGTACTTAAATGCGGGTGACTTTTTTGGGGAAATGGGTCTATTCGAAGCAAATGCACAGCGTACTGCAGAAGTGCGTACGCGAGATGTATGTGAAATTGCTGAGATTACCTATGAAAACTTTCATGAATTAAGTAAACAATACCCAGACTTAAGTTATGCGGTATTTGCACAGCTTGTACGCCGTCTTAAAAATACGACGCGTAAAGTAACTGACCTTGCGTTTATTGACGTGTCAGGTCGAATTGCACGTTGCTTAATTGATTTATCTTCACAACCAGAGGCAATGATTTTGCCGAATGGTCGTCAGATTCGTATTACTCGTCAAGAGATTGGTCGTATCGTGGGTTGTTCCCGTGAAATGGTTGGTCGTGTTCTAAAAACACTTGAAGAGCAAGGCATGATTGAAACTGATGGTAAAGCGATTCTAATTTTTGATGCATCGCTTGAAGATAAAAGTCAATTGGCTTCTGACGAATTTGACGACGAAGAATAATCATTCTTCTAAATAAAAAAAGCAAACTCAGGGGTTTGCTTTTTTTATGTCTATTCATTTCTCACTATTATATCTGAACAAGCTTTTCTCACATTTTTTGACAAATAAACAGAAAATTATGATTTAAACAAAGCCGATATCTTAGGTAAGCTACTTCGTGACTTATATATTGATATTTAAAATAAAGAGGGAATTTGCGGCATGCAATTTAAACCATTGGCACATACCGGCATTTTAGTTCCAGAAATTTGTTTAGGCACTATGACGTTTGGTGAACAAAACACCCAAGCAGATGCTTTTGAGCAACTGGATTATGCTTTAGAGCGTGGTCTTAACTTTTGGGATACTGCAGAAATGTATCCTGTCCCACCGAAACCTGAAACCCAAGGTTCAACTGAAACTATTATTGGTAACTGGATTGCAGCTCGCGGTGGCCGCGATAAAATAATCTTAGCTTCAAAAATTGCAGGACCGTCACAAGGCGGTAGTCATATTCGTGACGGGCAAACTAAATTTATTGCTTCGGAAATTGAGTCTGCACTGGATCATTCTCTTCAGCGCTTACAAACAGATTATCTTGACTTATACCAGTTGCATTGGCCGCAACGCCCAACCAACTTTTTTGGTAAATTGGGTTATGGCAATGCCGAAGCGAACAATACGCAAACTATTACCAATTTAGAAGAAACATTAGTTGCTTTAAGTCATGAGGTGAAAAAAGGTCGAATTCGCTCAATTGGACTATCTAATGAAACGCCATGGGGAACGTTAAAATTCCTACAACTTGCAGAAAAGCATGGTTTAGAAAAAATTGTCAGTGTGCAAAATCCATATAGTTTGTTGAATCGTACTTATGAAATCGGTTTATCTGAAATTGCACACTACGAAGGCGTGGGCTTATTGGCATATTCACCTTTAGCATTTGGTTATCTAACAGGTAAATTCCGTCATGGTGCACGTCCTGCCAATGCTCGAGTGACACTATTTTCACGCTTTAGCCGCTATTCAAATGCGGAGAGTGAATGGGCAACAGAACAATATGCACAATTGGCTGAACAGCATGGTTTAACGTTGACACAGTTAGCACTAGCATTTATTAAGCAGCAATTTTTTGTCACCAGTACAATCATTGGTGCGACAAATCTAGATCAGTTGAAAGAAAATATTGATGCTTTTGAGGTGAATTTATCAGAAGACATTTTAAAAGGGATTGAAGATATTCATCGCCAGCAGCCAAATCCTGCACCTTAAGCTGAAATTTTCAGTGGATTATGTAAAAGCCTGCATGTAAATGTGGGCTTTTTTGACATTTACGTGATTTAAGCTAGTGGAAAATCATTGAATTTTATTCTCAGAAAGTCAGTTGAGTTGACAAGAAAATTACCTAAAAATACATTTGTATTTAAATAACATAATAAAGTACTAAATTCTTCAATAAATGACTTGAAAAGTATTCTATTTATACCAATATTATAATTAAGATTTATCTTTATCCTAAAATTAACTCATTGAAAAATATTTAAAAAATGTATTTGAAATTTTAAATATGACTCCCATATATGCTTCAAGTACAGAATTTGTTGTGAGGAATAACAAGAATGCGATTCGAAAAATTCACAAACCGTTTGCAGCAAGCATTATCCGATTCCCAATCTTTAGCAATGGGGAAAGACCATACAGCCATTGAAGGAATCCATATTCTTTCGACATTGCTTGAAGAGCCTTCGAACCAAAGCTTGTTACAACAGGCAGGTGCTAATCTTCCTGAGTTAAAAACCAAGCTTCAGCAAGCCCTACAGGATACCGCCACCATTGCTACGCCGACAGGGGACATCAACCTAAATCCTGAAGCAGTCAAAGCGCTAAATTTAGCCGATAGTTTTGCTCAAAAAGCTGGAGATGAGTTTCTTTCTACAGATTGGGTGATTCTAGGTTTAGCTGAAACGGGTAAAACCAAAACCTTATTAAATAGTGTAGGCGTAACGACAGATAAATTACGCAATGCAATTGAACAAATACGAGGCGGTGAACAAGTCATGAGTAATAACCACGAAGATCAACGTGATTCACTCAACAAATATACCTTAGACCTCAATGCACGTGCATTAGAAGGTAAGCTAGATCCGGTCATTGGTCGTGACGAAGAGATTCGTCGTACCATTCAAGTTTTATCGCGTCGTAGTAAAAACAACCCCGTACTGATTGGTGAGCCGGGTGTGGGTAAAACAGCAATCGTTGAGGGCTTAGCACAGCGTATCGTCAATGGCGAAGTTCCTGAAAGTCTGAAAGGTAAACGTGTACTTTCACTTGACCTAGGTTCATTGCTTGCAGGTGCAAAATACCGTGGTGAATTCGAAGAACGTCTTAAAGCCGTTCTAAAAGATTTAGCCAAATATGATGGCGAGATCATTCTCTTTATTGACGAATTACATACGCTTGTTGGCGCAGGTAAAGGTGATGGTGCAATGGATGCAGGGAATATGCTTAAACCTGCATTAGCGCGTGGTGAGCTACGCTGTGTAGGTGCAACCACTTTAGATGAGTACCGCCAATATATCGAGAAAGATGCGGCTCTAGAGCGTCGTTTCCAAAAAGTGATCGTTGATGAACCGAGTGTGGAAGACACTATTGCGATTTTACGTGGTCTAAAAGACAAATATGCAACCCATCATGGTGTGCAAATTTTAGACTCAGCGATTATTGCTGCGGCAAAAATGTCGCATCGTTACATCACAGACCGTCAGTTGCCAGACAAAGCAATTGATTTGATTGATGAAGCAGCATCACGAATTAAAATGGAAATTGACTCAAAACCTGAGCCATTAGACCGTTTAGATCGTCGCCTAATTCAATTGAAAATGCAGTTAGAAGCGGTGAAAAAAGATGCAGATTCAGTCTCAAAAGCTGAAGTTGAGCACCTAGAGAAACAAATTGCTGAAGTTCAAAAAGAATATAGTGATTTGGAAGAAGTGTGGATTGCGGAAAAACGTTTGGTTGACGGCACGAATCAGGCTCAAATTGAGCTAGATAAAGCACGTACTGCCTTTGAAAAAGCACAACGTGAAGGTGATTTAGCAGAAGCTAGCCGTTTGCAATATGGTGTTATTCCTGAGTTGCAAAAACGCCTGAATGAAGAAGAAATCGCCGAGGTGAACGAAGAACCGAAATTGATTCGTACCAAAGTCACAGAAAATGAAATCGCTGAAGTGGTAAGTGCGGCTACAGGTATTCCTGTTGCGAAAATGTTGCAAGGTGAACGTGAAAAACTCTTACATATGGAAGAGTTCTTACATAACCGTGTAGTTGGTCAAGATGAAGCGGTCGTAGCAGTATCAAATGCGGTGCGTCGTTCTCGTGCAGGATTATCCGATCCAAACCGCCCAAGTGGTTCATTCTTATTCCTTGGGCCAACAGGTGTAGGTAAAACTGAGTTAACCAAAGCTCTAGGTAACTTCTTATTTGACAGTGATGATGCGATTATTCGTATCGACATGTCAGAGTTTATGGAAAAGCATTCGGTGAGCCGTTTAGTGGGTGCTCCTCCGGGCTATGTGGGCTATGAAGAAGGCGGTGTATTAACTGAGGCTGTACGTCGTAAACCTTATAGTGTGGTGTTGTTTGATGAGGTTGAAAAAGCCCATCCAGACGTCTTTAACATCTTGCTTCAAGTGTTAGATGATGGTCGATTAACTGACTCACAAGGTCGTGTGATTGATTTCAAAAACACCGTAATCGTGATGACCTCGAACTTAGGTTCAACCGATGTTCGTGAATTAGGTGAAAACCCGTCGAAAGACGAAGTTCGTGCTGTGGTCATGGCTGCTGTATCTGAACATTTCCGTCCTGAATTTGTGAACCGTATTGATGAGCTAGTGGTTTTCCATTCTTTACAAAAAGCGCAAATTCGTGGCATTGCAGATATTCAGTTGGATCGTTTACGTTCACGTTTGGCTGACAAAGACATGAGTTTGGCAGTTGAAGATAGTGCCTTTGAGTTACTTATCGATGCTGGTTTTGACCCTGTATATGGTGCACGTCCTCTAAAACGTGCCATCCAACAACAAGTTGAAAATACACTGGCACAGAAAATCTTGTCAGGCGCGTTCCAACCGGGCGATACGATTGTTGTTCAAGCGGAAGGAGATCACCTAAGTTTTGACAAGATGAAACTCAATTAAAAGGTACAAATTAGCCACGTTCAGTTGTAAAAACAGAAACCCGGTTTAGGCCGGGTTTTTTTATTTTACGCTTTTCGTGATTTTCGTTTAAATACGTAAAGTTGATTGCATTTCATCATTTTCACCCACTAATATGACGTCCGCACGCATCCAACGAGATGACTGTGTTCTGTAAAACAAAAACAATATCGCGCGTTCATCAAGAATGAATGGCAACAGGAAATTATGATTATGATGGAATTTAAACTGCTTAGGCAGATCAAAAAAGAACCTTATAGTTTATATAAACATACTGGTGACATCACTGTTCAAGAACTCAAACGCATGTATGGTATTTATCAAAAGTATTATGCCAATACCCGTTATGAAATTTTTGAACGCGACTTCTTAGAAAAAACCGGTGTTTTTTTTATTATTGAACCGAAAAATAATCAAATTGTCGGATTTTCGACGGTTATGGAACGTGACTTTGTTGTTGATGGTAAAGCCCGACATGCTTTTTTCAGTGGTGATACCATTATTGAGAAAGAGTATTGGGGGAATCGTGCATTAACTCGAGCAATGTTCCGTTATATTATTAGTTTTAAATTTCGTCATCCAAGAACCCCTGTATATTGGATTTTAATCTCTAAAGGCTTTAAAACTTATCTGCTCTTAGCCAATAACTACTACAGCTACTATCCACATTATGGTGAGAAAAATGCCCATCTCAAAGACTTTGTCGAATCGTACTGTAAAGAATATTTCTCAGAATACTATAACCATGAAACAGGTCTTCTGAATTTTGGCGAAGACTACCAGCCACTCAAAGCAGATGTTGCGCCAATCACCCATGAGATGCGCGAAAACAATACCAAGATTGCTTTCTTTGAAGACAAGAACCCAACGTGGGTCGATGGAACTGAACTTCCGTGCATTGGTGAATTACGTTGGAGCGATTTATACCGTTATGTAAATCGATTCTTAACCAAGACCACCAGTGTGAGTAAACATGACAGCAAGTTACGTTATAAGTCACGTACATTGCATATTGCGACAGGTTCAGACTCGAAGGTGGCCTAATGGGATTGCTTCTCACCACTGCACATCAAGTTTTGAATATTGCCTGCCGTAAAGCATTTCAACGCTATACAGAGCAGGCAAATCAGCTGGAAAATGTGCAACGTAAAAAATTAAGCTATTTTTTAAAGCAGCACATTTCACAAAATTTAAGCTATGAGCAATTTGCCAAAAAATATCCGCTATCGCGTTATAGCAATTGGAAAAGCCAAATTGAACAATCCAGACAAAGTGGCAAAAATTGTTTGGGGCCTGAAAAAATTGTCCGTTTTCAACCCACCAGTGGGTCGAGTGAAGCAATTAAATTCATTCCCTATACTCAGGCTTTTTTAGATGAATTGGATGAAGCTATTGGGTTATGGCTCACCAATTTATACCGAACTCATCCACAACTTAAAAATTCAACGCATTATTGGTCGGTTTCATGGTTGCCTGAAAGCCAGAGAAAGCTTTTAGAAAATAGTAATTTGAATGATGACAGTGCGCTGCTTAATCTGTCGAAGCGAGTGTTGAGTAAAATTACCCAGTCGGTACCGACTGAAATTGCGATGGCGAATTCAGCCGAAGATGCCATGTTTGCAACCGCGGTGTATCTCGTTGCAGATAAGCATTTAGGCATGATTTCGGTATGGAGTCCTACATTTGCTTTGCAATTGTTGGATATCATTCATGAACATCAAGCTGAAATTGTGCAGGTCTTAAAAACTGGACAATGGCAACGTGAGGGTTTGAGTTTTCTGCAAGTTCCTAAATCTTGTCAACAATGCTATCGCTTACAAGACTTGGATTTGACCCAAGCAACGGCGTGGAAAAAACTGTGGCCTAAACTCAGTCTGGTTTCGAGTTGGGATACTGCGAGCGCAGAGCAGTGGGCAGTACAACTCCAGCAACGAATTGCAGGTGTGGCATTTGAAGGTAAAGGTTTATGGGCAACTGAAGGCGTAGTGACGATTCCATTTGCAAGCCGTTTTACCTTAAGTTATCAGTCACATTTTTATGAATTTATTTTGCAAGACAGCCAAAAAGTGGTGCCATCGTGGCAACTGAAAGTAGGTGATATTGTTAGTCCTGTGATCACGACAGGTTCAGGATTAATTCGTTATGTGATTGATGATGAATTAGAAGTCACCGACTTTTATCAGCAAGTGCCATGTTTCAAATTTTTAGGTCGTAAAATGACGGTAGATTTGGTCGGAGAAAAGCTCGACCACAATGCTGCAGTTAAAGTTCTTGCAGAGTTTAAACAAGCGGATTATTTGCCGATTAGTATCTTGGGTATCGAACAATGTTCTGTTAAAAAACCGCACTATATTTTACTCAGTGAAGGCAATGTAGATAAACAACCATCCGCTCAAGCACTAGACCGTTTGCTTAAACATAATTTTCATTATGAATTGGCACGAGATCTAGGGCAGTTGGATGAACCTGAAGTGGTTCATGTACAAGATGCATGGGACTACTACAAAACATTAGCCATGAACAATGGCATGATTGAAGGGAATATTAAGCCTGAGCCGCTTAAGAAAATGAAAACAAAAATAATTGAGTATTGAGATGGATATCGATGTGTTAGATGCACCGTTCGATGAAACGGCGCTATATCATTCAAAGAATGAGACTAAGTTTGCGGTTCGAAATGCGACTGTCGAAGATGATGAGCAACTAATGAAAATTAGTGCTGAGAGTGTGCCAAGTAATGGCATTACCTTATCTTATGAGCGTCACCCGAGTTATTTAGCTGCTAGCTATGCACAGTATAATCGACCAGATTTAAAAGTGGTTGTCCCTGTGGACGATCCATCTATCGTGATTGCGATGATGAATTTGGGGTGGCGTTATTGTTATATCAATGGTCAGCCTGACCTAATACGTTATGTTGCCGATTTAAGAATGAATCCGGCGTATCGTGGTGCCAAAGTCATGCGATTATTAATGGACTATGTCCATGATGAAATCCCCCAAGATACGATTTTTGAAAGTGTAGTTTTAAACGCCAATATTGTCGCAGCTAGTATTTTACATCATGAAAGATCAGGTTTTCCGTTGCCATTTTTTTATGATGAAATTCGAACCTTTACTGTTTCACAAGCAGTGAAACCAAAAACTTTCAATCAATATCAATTTAAAATGCTGACTGCTGAACGTGTAGATGAAGCGAATGATTTCATTTTAAAAATGAAAGACCATTATAATTTTTTACCTAGCTATGATTTTAATGCGTTGGTTGATGGTCAAAATCCATTTTGGGGAGGCTTAAATCTGGACGATTTTTATTTGATTTATGATCAGCACAATCAGTTGGTTGGACTCTACGGATTATGGAATCAAAAGAGTTTTAAACAAACCCGCGTAATCGACTATTCGCGTCCATTAAAGTTGATGAAGCCTTTTTATAATGCCTACGCGAGTGTGCGTGGTGTGTTATCACTGCCAAAAATTCAGGGAACTTTTGATTATTTAATGTTGCATAGTCCACTATGTCATCCTGAACATCTGGATGTATTTGCAAGTTTGGTTTTTCATGCCAAGCAACAGACCAAGCGACGTGGCAAAGAAACCTATTGCATCACATTGGCAGAGAAGGACCCACGTATAGGATGGATGAAAAATACCACCTCTCACGTGTTAAAAGCCAAGCACTATTTTCATAGTTTTAAAGGCAATCCATATGCAGCTTTTGATCGTAAACGTATAAGTTATTTTGAAGCTGGGCGTATATAGTTGAAGTGATAGCCATCAAAAAATCAATTAAAACTGCCAAATCAATCATTTAAAATCATTCTAATTGTGTACTTATGTAACTGAGTTCTTCAGTATACTGCGCAAAGAATAATCAGAATGAGAAAGACATGTCAAAATTGATGTGGGGAATTGGCAGTTTAGCGGTGCTTTCAACAGCTGTGGTGGGAGGAAATTTATATGCAGATAAATCTCTTGCCCAATTTTATACACAGAATAATTGGTCAGCAGCTGTACAAGATGTTGATGTAAAGTACAGCAATTATCAAATGGGTTTGATGGGTGGAACGGTCGATTGGGTATTAACCCTGAAAACAGACCCGTGTAAACCCAAAGAAGTGATCGTGTTGAAGGGTACCGATCAGATTCAACGTGGGTTGAAAGGCTATAACATCAACTCGAACTTTAAGATTGTTCAACAACAAAGTACGTCCGAATATGCCAAGCTTTTTAGCACGGACTTAACGGCAAAAACGTTGGTCAATTGGATTGGTCAAAGTAAAACAGATCTACAGATTCCTGCATTTAAAACGACTGCACAAGGTGCAACGGTACAAGCTGATGCCAGCCAATTGCAAATTCGGATCAGTAGTCTACCGGGGCAAGCCACTAAGGTATCTGAGCTTTCAATCCATTTACCTGTGGTTCGGTTGAGTGAAGGTCCAATGCAAACCATGGTGCAAAATTTTTCGATGAAGACCAATCAAGGTCTAAATCAGAAAAATCTTGAAAATGGTTTTGTTGAAATTCAAGCGGGTTCTATCAAACGTTCAGATCAAAAGTTCTCAGGCGGCATGCGTGGTATGCAACTGCGTTGGGAGACCGAACTAAATAAACATGATGTGGACTTTGAAGGCTATTTAAAAGCTGATGAGATGGATTTCCCTAGTTCACCGGTCACGAAAGATTTCGCACTAAATTTGGCATTACATAAAGTTAATCTAGATAAAGTTCGTGCATTTAGTGAACTTTTGCATCAGGTGGAAAATTCATGCGATGCAGTGGGTGAATCAAGTGAAGAAATGACTCAAGCTTTCTTAGCAATCGCAAGCCAAGGTTTTGATTTTGAGTCTAAAGATAACTCGATCAGTATTGGTGCAGGTAAAGCCTCTGCAAATGTCGTGGGGAAAGTCATGCCGGGTCACCATGCCTCAATGGAGTCTTTTATAAAAATGCTACCTAGCTTACTAGATTTTCAAGCAGACTTAAGTTTTGATAAAAATATGATGACTGCAATCATGAATAACTTTTTGCAATTACAGGGCAAAAGTTTGTCAGGACAGGAAGCCGAAGCCATGTTTGCTGGTTTTGAAACATCAGGGCAAGGCAAGCGCGATGGTAATAACATGGTCATGAGTATGCAATATAAGTTCGGGCAAAAGCTTTTTGGTCAGGCTATACAAAAGAAATAAGTAACAAGTCGTTAGTCGTATAGTTTGAAAATATAAAACCGTCATAGATTGGCGGTTTTGTATTTTTGGCTACAGAATTATGATTTTCAGTTTATCGGAACACAGCGGCCTAGCCATTGTTGAACAGTTGAAAAGTTGCTAGCGTCAATGGGCAACTAGCCAATGAAAACAACAATAGGAAAGACACCATGTCACACGATTATTTTTTTAGACGGAAACTTGTTCATTCATCCATGCCTAAATGTTCTTGGGTAAAACATAGTCTTATTAGTAGCATTTTTTTAATCGCTGTTCAGTCTATAGCTTTTGCGGGTACTTCAATTTCAGATCAACGCTTGTCGAATGAAACGCAAGGTAAAAAACAGTTTAGTGAAGAAACCTTAGATATTATTGAGAGTGAAGCAGCTAAACCCAAAGAAGAGCAGCAGAAAAATTCAAATCATAAATCTAATCGTAATAATAAGATCATTCAAGAGACCCAGCTCGAAGGCTCAACCATGAGTGATTATTTGCTTCAAAAGAAAAGGGCAGCGGATCAGGTCGGGTTAATACAATCTCCAGAAGTGGCACCGATTAACCGTATTGTGCTGCAAGAGCGCCACGAAAATATTCGAGTAACGTATCCAGATGGCGTTGTGGTTGAAATGAAGCACTGACGTGCTTCATTTCATAGATCAGGAATTGCTAAAGTTAAACATTAGATTTGTGGATGGGTGATTTTCCATGCACGATGAATTTTGCTGTTACGTTTAAAGTCTAGACCAATGGTTTCATTGCTGATTTCTTCAACATCAAACATTGCCATGATCACATCGTCCATCTCAAAACCACGGTAGTTGTTTGAGAAGTAAAGCGTACCGTCAGTGGTTAAACGGTTCATGGCACGTTTAAGTAAAGACATATGGTCGCGTTGGACATCAAAAGTACCATAGAACTTTTTAGAGTTTGAGAAGGTTGGTGGGTCAATAAAGATCAGGTCATATTGCTCGTGACCTTCTTTTAACCATTCAAAACAGTCACTAGAGAAGAACTGATGTTGTTCATCTGCATGATCTACAGTCAAACCATTCAGTACAAAGTTCTCTTTAGACCAGTTTAGGTATGTATTTGACAAATCGACACTGGTCGTACTTGCTGCACCGCCTAGCGCTGCATGTAAGCTCGCTGTAGAGGTGTAGCTATATAAGTTGAGGAAGTGTTTACCTTTGGCTTCCTTGGCAATACGTAGACGCATTTGACGATGGTCAAGGAACAAACCTGTATCGAGGTAATCTGTTAAGTTCACCAAAATCTTAGCTTTGCCTTCTTGAACGATAAAACGTTTAGACGCAGTACTTTGTTTGGTGTACTGATTTTTACCTTCTTGGCGCGCACGTGTTTTAATGAAAATCGCATCACGACCTAAGCCTGTCACTGCACGAATCGCTTGAAGTGCTAAGTTAAAGCGTTTTTTGGCTTTTTCAGGGTCAATTTTTTTCGGTGGTGCATATTCTTGTACGTGTAAACGATCACCATACAAATCTACCGCGACATTAAAGTCAGGCAAATCGGCATCATATAAACGTAGGCAGAAAATATTTTCTTTGACTGCCCATTTTTTAAGATTCTGCATGTTTTTTTGCAGACGGTTAGTAAAGTCTTCTGCACCTTCAATTTTTTCAAATTGTTGCGGTTCCCAATGCTCTAGGAAAGGCTTTTGAACTGCCGCAGGTTTGACTGTACCAAAACGGACGTAAATTGGTAGCTTACCATTCATTAAACGCAAAATTTGTGGATCATTAAAGGCAAGGACATCGGCCTGTTCAACTTGTGCTGCAATAATTGCAGCAGGCTGATTTGGGAAGTTCTTTTGTAATAATGCCGATAGACCTAAATATAGTGCGCGGTTAGAGGCTTTATCACCTAAACGCTCGCCGTATGGAGGATTAGTGACAACAAAGCATTTCTTACCTGTTGCTTGGAAATCTGGCCAGTCTGCAAGTGTACGTTCTTCAATTTTAATTTGATCAAGTACAGATTCGAAACCTGCAGCAATAATATTTTGTTTGGTCGCTTTTACCGCTTCCCAGTCTGCATCAAATGCATAGAATTGTGGGAGAGGGTTTTCAAGTGCAGCTTTATGACGCTCAGCCGCTTCGCCTTTAATTGACATCCAAAGTTCATGGTCATGACCATTCCAACCATTAAAACCAAAACGACGAACAAGGCCTGGCGCGCGGTCAGTCAAAATCATTAATGATTCAATGATAAATGTCCCTGAACCACACATTGGGTCCAAAATAATATCGGGTTGATGCTGTTTAAGTTTTGCTTTCTGTAAGATGGCAGCCGCTAGATTTTCTTTAATCGGCGCATCTGTCATGTAGCGACGGTAGCCGCGTTTATGCAGAGAATCACCTGATAAATCTAAGCAATAAGTATGTTCAGTTTTGCCAGCTAATACATACAACGTAATTTCAGGTTGCTTAATGTCAATGCTTGGACGTTTGCCCACAGCTTCCATAAAGGAATCGACCACACCATCTTTGACACGTAAAGTTGCGAACTGAGAATTGACTTTGATGTCACGTTCAATATGTAAACGAACGGCAAATGTACTTTGTGGTGCAAAAATAAGTGACCAGTCAAAGTTTATTGCACCTTCATAGAGCTCTTCCGCTACATCACGTGCATCATGTGTGAACTCTAATTCATGTGTATGAATGGGGGTGAGTACACGTGAAGCCAAACGTGACCACATGCAAATACGGTACGCATCTTCAAGTGTGCCTTTGAATACAAGACGACCCGGGAACTGTTCAATATTTTGAACACCTAAACCTTCAATTTCCTCGCGGAGTAAGGTTTCCAGTCCATCTGCACAGGTAACCCAATATGTAGAAAGACGCGGTTTCGAATTCATGTAAATTTCCAAAGGCAAAAAAGCAATCGCATATTTTAACGTATTTTCGGGGATTTGGGCGGACGATATTGCGCTGAAACTGGAGAAATATCGGTAGATTTGAATGACTTTATCAAATTTATTCTGTGTACATTGTGAGAAATATCACTTAATGGTACAAAAATTGCTATAACCCTGATCAAAATTCGATCTTTATAATATTGATATCATTAGGGGTATTTATGACAGGGCTGGCAATCAATAGTCAATCAAACGCATTTTCAATCGCCACTTTAATCTATGCACGTTTACGTCGTGTGTCTGGTCGGGTTATTGACGCATTATATGTGGTTGAGAATGTCGAATATGCACGCTTTGTTTCTAACTTAGCTTTGGAAACGGCTGATCCTGAATTATCTCGTTTAGTTGCACGTTTATATAGTGAGTTGAATTTGCATGAAGTTGCAGTTTCAGCACCAGAAGAACCAATAGTTAGCTCAGTTCAATCTGAAACAGCAGAAATTTTAATGAGCGAACCGACTGCGGAAGATATCTATAAAGCACAGGTTGCACATCGTTATATCGGCGCCTTGCGTTAATTCAATCCTGCTGTGAGCAGTAGGTATATTTTTCTTGCTGCGCACAGCCTGATGTATCAACCATCTTTCTATGTTTCAATAGTTGTTGAACTGCGCAGAAGGCGGCTGTTTATAGCTGAACTTTATCTGTTTGAAAGTATTCAAATCAATCAAAAATAAGGACAGATAGAAGTCCTGTTTGAAGGCTTTTTGAAAGGGGAAAGGTGAAGTTTAATTTAAAACGTTTAATTTATCTAATTGAAATGATAGATAGGAATTTGAAAATTCATTTTGAATAACATCATGCGTTTGCATTGAACGTTGAAAACTTCAACTGCCATTTGTCAAGATTCTCTGTATAATGCGTTAACTTAACGATAAGGAATCTCTCATGCACTTGGCGGCATTGCATACACCGAGCCAGATTCAACTCAACAAAGATGGTAACTTAAAACATTTCCTCACCATCGAAGGCCTTTCTAAAGAAACTCTCACAAAAATATTGGACACTGCACAGTCCTTTTTTAATGACCAAAATCAGCTGATTACCAACAACCTTTTAGAAGGTCGTACGGTGATGAACCTGTTTTTTGAAAATTCAACACGTACCCGTACCACTTTTGAAGCGGCAGCAAAACGCCTGTCTGCAAACGTATTGAACATTGATATTGCACGTTCAAGTACATCAAAAGGCGAGACACTGCGTGATACCTTGTGGAATTTAGAGGCGATGGCGACCGACATTTTTGTGGTTCGTCATTCATCGTCAGGCGCGCCGCATTTTATTGCCAAAGATGTTTGTCCGCATGTGGCAATCATCAATGCAGGCGATGGCCGTCATGCGCATCCAACGCAAGCCATGTTGGATATGTTGACGATTCGCCGTGAAACCAAAAAGAATTTTGAAGACATTTCCATTGCCATTATTGGCGATATTAAGCATTCGCGTGTTGCCCGTTCAGATGTCGCTGCATTGCAAACATTGGGCTGTAAAGATATTCGTGTCATTGCGCCAAATACTTTGCTGCCTTACGGTTTTGATGATTATGGCGAAGGCATTCGTTTGTTCAACAATATGGAAGACGGCATTCAAGACTGCGACGTGATTATTACTTTACGTATTCAAAATGAACGTATTGATTCTCCTGCGCTGTCATCTCAAGCTGAATTCTACAAAATGTACGGTTTGAATAAAGAACGCTTGGCTTTGGCAAAACCTGACTGCATCGTGATGCATCCGGGACCAATGAACCGCGGTGTTGAAATTGACTCGAGTATTGCCGATGGTGCTCAGTCCGTGATTTTACATCAGGTGACCAACGGTATTGCGGTGCGTATGGCGGTACTGGCTTTGGCAATGCAAGGTCAGTTGCAAGAAAAAGGTTTAATTGAAGCGATTGCGGTTTAAGGGATAGTCATGAGTATTGTTAAAGTTGAAAATGTACGTGTCTTAGATCCAATCAATCAAACTGACAGCGTACAGACGGTTTATATTGAAAATGGCCGATTGGTTGCCGAAAGCAATGCCGCTGAAACCATTGATGGTCAAGGCAAATGGCTGATGCCAAGTATGGTTGACCTTTGCGCGCGGTTGCGTGAACCGGGTCAACAGCAGCACGGCACTTTAAAGTCAGAAGGTAAGGCTGCGCGTGCGAATGGTATTTTGCATGTGTTTACCCCGCCTGACTCAAAACCGATTGTGCAGGACAATGGCGCATTGATTCATGGCCTGGTGGAAAAAGCCATGATTGATGGTGGCATTTATCTGCAGGTGATTGGTGCGCAAACTCAAGGCTTGTTAGGCAAGCAGCCGGCGAATATGGCAGGTTTGAAAAAAGGCGGCTGTACAGCAGTATCGAATGCTAATGCGCCATTTATGGACGATGATGTGGTGATTCGCACCTTGGAATATGCAGCGGGTCTGAACATGACCGTTGTGTTCTATGCCGAAGAACCGCAAATTGCCAAAGATGGTTGTGTGCATGAAGGCTTTGTCGCATCTCGTCAAGGTTTACCGATGATCCCTGCATTAGCGGAAACCGTAGCCATTGCAAAATATTTATTGATGATTGAAGCTACTAAAGTGCGTGCACACTTTGGTCTGTTGTCATCAGGCGCATCTGTCGAATTAATTAAACATGCTAAAGCGAAAGGCTTGCCTGTGACTTGCGATGTAGCCATGCACCAATTACATTTAACTGATCAGTTGATTGATGGCTTTAACTCACTTGCACATGTTCGTCCGCCGCTGCGTTCTGAGCAAGATAAAGACTTGCTCCGCCAAGCAGTGAAAGACGGTGTGATTGATGCAATTTGTACGCATCATGAGCCGCTGAGCAGCTCAGCGAAAATGGCGCCATTTGCTGAAACACAGCCCGGTTTTACTGCATTTGATACCTATGTACCTTTTGGTATTCAATTGATTCAAGAAGGCCTATTAAGCCCACTGGAATGGGTTGAGAAAGTCACACTCGCACCTGCTAAAGTAGCCAATATGCAACAACGTTGGGCAGATGAAGCGGGTTGGGTACTAGTCGACCCAGAGCTTGAATGGACCATCAATAAAGACACGATTGTGTCAAATGGTAAGAACACACCATTAATTCAGCACACCGTTAAAGGTAAAGTGCTTCAAGCTTTTTATGCCGTTTAAGCTGAAGCTCAACATGGAAAACGTTGAGTCCTAGCATTTTAATTTGATATCTAAAAGTCAGCTTCGGCTGGCTTTTTTTATTAGGATTGAAATTAATAGATTGAAAATAGAAAAGAAATTAACGCGCTGACAAGTCCGAACAAATTATTACATTTGATCAAAAAATAAGCATATAAACTAAAGTACACATGAAAATAATGACAACCGCATGGAGTACAAATATGAATATAGACTTATTAGCGCTGATTAAGCAGCACGTCTCCTCGATTGTGCTGGACGGTGATACACAACACTTAACTGAAAAAAATTCAGCCATTAGCCAGTTTATTCCATTCCTGTTAAATATTTTTCGATCCAAACCTGAATTTATTGATACCTTTCAAAAACAGTTAAACCCTCGTATTAGTGATATATTTTCAGCAAATCCCACATTAAAAGATCAATTTTTGCAACATCTCGGTGGCGGTACGGCCCCAACGTCAGAAATAGAGCAAACCTTAAACCACTCTATAGCTCCGACTTTAGGGGCACTTGAAAATGAAGCGGGTTCATCTGATCCCGTCGCAATCACGCATTTACTTGATAATCATGCAGATAGCATTTTGGTGGCACTACCACAATGGGCAGTGCCTTTACTCGCAGGTTTAGGGGTAAACACTGCAGCTGGCCGTACATTACACCAAGCGCCTGTTGTTGAACCAACACCTGTTATCGTTGAAGAAAAACGCTCGAATTGGTTATTGCCAATTATTGCGCTGCTTATATTATTGGGTCTGATCGCATTTTGGTTTAAGTCTTGTACTAATAAAGAAGAACCAACCATCTCTGCAACAACGGTTGCACAGCCTGCTGCATCTCAGCCAGCACATTTGCAATTTAGCACCGGTACAGATGGGCAGTTAACCAACTGTCAAATTCAAACAGGCGATTCAAACTATCTTGAAATTTTGCAGCAACAAGTCAAACAGATCTTTAACTTTAATACGGGCTGTGGTGCTTCATCTGATGCCAGTTACCATACTCAATTTATTGATCAAGATACCATTCCAACGGTTCTGCAAAAACTTAAAGGTGTGCCAAATACCACTTTAACCTGGACAGAAAATCAGTTATCGATTTTGTCGCAAAATCCTGCGGATGCTCAAAGCCTTGCCAATCAAATTAAACCTTTAGCAAAAAATATGACGGTATTGGTTCAAGAAGGCGTGAGCGAACAAACAGCAGTAGATAACAGTATTACTGATGCACAAAAAGCATTAGCAAGCATTAACCCTGAACAAGTTCGTGCGCTAGATGTTGCGACTGCGCTGAACTTACAAATTATTAATTTTGCGACAGGTTCATCTGATATTCCTGACGTAAATAAATCGATTTTGGATCAGGCGGCAGCATTGCTGCAGCGCGCTACAGAAGTACATCTGACTGTACAAGGTCATACCGATGCTGTGGGTAATGCGGAAGCGAATAAAGCTTTATCGCAAGAGCGTGCACAAGCTGTGGTGGATTACTTGGTGTCGAAAGGCGTTGATCCTGCACAGCTTCAAGCGGTGGGTTATGGTCAAGAAAAACCGGTAGCAGAAAACAGCACCAAAGAAGGTCAATTCAAAAACCGTCGTATTGAGTTTGAAGTTTTAAATACTGAGAATGGCAAAGTACGAGATGTCACCAGCGAAGGCGTAACTGAAAAGACCAATTAAAACCGTACTAAATTAGATGATATATAAAAAATCCCTGCACATGCGGGGATTTTTCTCGTCAAAGCGCTGTAGTTTTGAGTAAAATACGCGCGAAGAATAAAATCATAATGGTAATTATACAATGAAAAAAATAGTCATCACGAGCCTCATGTTGTCTGCGGCATTGATATCCGGCTGTGATAATTTTAAAAATAAAAAAGATGCTGAGGCCAAAACGGAAGCGCCTGCTTTGGAAGATTGGAGTTGTACGGCACAAGCCAATATCGACCAATTGCAAGATCATTTAAAAAACGAATATCTCAAAGAATTAAACAAAGAAATACGTCAGTCCGATTATGAAGCCGATCAGCAACTTATGGATCTGATTGTAAAAAATCTAAAATTTAACATTCAAAATGTCACGACTTTAACTGAAGACCCTAATAAAGCCAAAACATTGGAATGTAGCAGTCAATTGTTGGTGGTTTTCCCGAAAGGATTACAAAAGCGTGCTGAAAACGCCTATGCTGAACGACCATGTGACGAAGGCTGTGAAGAACGTGGTAATTATACTTTGAATGATTCACTCGAAGATGGTGAGTCAGGCTTAAGCATGGACAATGATCAGCTTAAAGGGAACTTTAGCTATAGCATCACTAAAACGGACAAAGATGGTTTAAGTTTAAGTGTCCCAAGTCAAAATGACGTAATTGATAGCGTTGTAACAGTGACACGTCATGCGGTGCTATATGCGGCATATAGTGCTCAAAATAAGCGAGACGAAGAATCCTATCAGCAAGGGATGGAGAGTCAATCTCAACAAATGAGCCTTGCACAAAAGGCGATGGATATTCGTAAGAAAGAGCTAGATCAGGATAATGCCAAAGTGGTGGACCGTCTCAATCAGACTTGGGATCGTTTTAGTGATGAACAAAAGGCGCAGTTACAGCAAGATCAAGCAGACTGGTTTGAAAAGCGTGATATCGACTGTAAAGTGCTTGCACAAAAAAGTGTTTATTCATTAAATGAAAGTGAAAAAGAGACTTATCAAAAGCATTCGCAATACTGGGATGATGCGATGAATACGCAAAATCAAGAGTTGCAATATACCAAATGTTTTAATCAGAAAACTACAGAACGAATTGTGTATTTAAATAACGTGTTTAATTGATCTAAAAGAAGAAAAGCCCTCAATTGAGGGCTTTTCTTTGAATCTTAGTTTATTGCTTGATGATCAAAACAGGAATTGGGCACTGCGTTAAAATATTTTGTGCCACGCTGCCTAGCATGGCTTTTTTCAAACCTGTGCGTCCATGTGAACCCATGATGATTAAATCCGCAGAGATTTCATCAGCCACTTGTAAAATCCCTTCAGTTGGCGATACACCATGAATCAAACGAGTTTTAACTTCGATACCATCACGTACAAAGGTTTGTTTGATATCTTCTAAACGCAGCTGAGCACTTTTTTCAGCCTGCATAAAATATTCAGTGATTGCAGGTGCAACAGCATAGAAATCGACACCAACGAATGGATCAACAGCAACAACACTAACAATGGTCACTTGTGCATTTTGACTTTTAGCCAAGCTGAGGGCATGTTCAACAGCAGAATATGAAATTGGAGATTCATCCACAGGGACTAAAATTTGTTGATATTGACTCATATCTGCTTCCTTAATATTTTAAATGTTATCAATCTAATCTTGCTCTATTCACGATATTGTATGAATTAGACAAAAGGGTAAGCTTTTTGGTGAAGGGTGTGCTGAATACAAAAAAGCCCACATCATGTGGGCTTAGTCATTTTTAAGCTTTTACAACCAACACGGGTAATTCAGTATTGCTGAGTACATCTTGTGCGAAGCTGCCGAGTAGCATTTTCTTAAATCCTTTGCGACCATGTGAACCCATCACGATCAAATCGGCTTTGACTTCATTGGCTGCTTCTACGACACCTTCAGCAGAAACTTGACCTTTAATAATCTTACTTTGTGCTTCTACACCCACTTCAGTTGTAATTTGTACAGCTTCTTTTAATGCAGATTCTGCATTTGCATAAGCTTGTACGAAATATTCTTTCATGATTGATGAAGAATAATAAAAGTCTGCATCGGTAAATGGGTCTTCAGCAACAAGGCTGATTAAAGTGAGTTGGCTGTTAAACGCCTTGGCAATAATTGCAGCTTTTTTAACTGCAGAAAACGAGATTTCTGAACCATCGACAGGTACTAAAATGTTTTGATATGACATGGAACAATCTCCTGTAATTTTGCTTTTAAACCCTATAGATTATTGATAACACATTGTCGTGCATGGTTCAATTTATTAATCTAAAAAATATTGTAAATTCATAAAATTACATAAATTAATGTCGATAAGTCGTCAAATAAATCTGAGCGGAAAACTCGGGCTTTGCTCAAAAAATATTAAAATAAAATCGACCAATTTTCTCGGATTTTGAGCTTAAAAGATCAATTTGAACTTTATGAAAATAAGCCTAAACTATATACAATTTTAAATCTAAGATTTATAACAGAATTGATGTGATTGGATAGTTTGATATGTCATATAAAGCAGGGTTGGTTGTACTCAGCATGTGTTCAGTGTTGCATTTGTCTGGTTGTCAAAACACGCAAAGCAGTACCAAAGTGATTGCAGGCGCATTTAACTTATCGACACAAGTTCAAAAGACCTTCATCAACCTACATGCTCCTGACAATGTTATTGTGCAGTCAAATATTCAATATCTACAAAATCCAAATTTAAACTTGGATATCTATCAACCTGAAACAAGTATGGCGATTGCACCAAGACCAACGATTGTTTGGATCCACGGGGGCGGTTGGGTCTCTGGCTCAAAAGAACATGCAGGTGGATATTTTAAACGACTCGCAGCCCAAGGCTATAATGTAGTTTCTGTTCAATATCAGTTTGCACCTGAAGCCATTTATCCTGCACAGCTCAACCAAATTGATGCTGCATTGATGTTTTTAAATCTACATGCAGCACAATATGGCATTGATTCGCAAAATATGTATTTGGCAGGGGATTCTGCAGGTGCAAATATGGCCAGTCATTATGCCGCCTTGGTTACGAATCCAGATTTTGCGAAAGCGTCAAAGATTCAACCTGTATTAAAGCCTTCACAGCTTAAAGGGCTGATTTTGCATTGTGGTATTTATGATTTAAACAGCTTTGTAAATACTGCACCCGCAGAGATTGGACTGATCGAGTGGGGCGTCTATAACTTAGTTCAGGCGTATACCGGAGACAAAAAAGATGATGCCGAGTTTTTAACGCGTATTTCAACGGCCTCAAATATTAATGCAAATTATCCGCCTGTATTTATCAGCGGTGGTAATAAAGATTTTTTAACCAAAACTCAATCTGAGCCTTTTGTAGAAAAATTGAAGGCAAATAATGTATCTGTGACAGCGGTATTTTATCCAGATTCGAAAGAATTTTTGGTACATGAATATCAATTTATGATGAGTAAAAAGGCCAGTCAGCAGACCTTTGATCGTACTTTAGAATTTTTGCAACAACACACACAGACCGTCAAAAATTAAAAACAGATTTAAAAGGCTTGCAGAATAATCTTTAACTTAATAACATACCTACCAGTTGGTATGTTTGTTTTGGAATGATTAATGAATTCGGTCACTTTAGCTTATGGCTTACTGTCATTAGCGATTATCTCAGAAGTAATTGGTTCGACATTTTTGGTGAAGTCAGAAGGCTTTACCAAACTTGCGCCTTCATTGGCTGTCGCAGTTTTATTCTGTTTGGCATTTTATTTATTGTCTCAGGTGATTAAAGTCATACCACTTGGTATTGCTTATGCCATTTGGGCGGGTGTTGGTATTGTTTTAACTGCACTAATTGGCTACTTTATCTTTCGTCAAAGTTTAGACCTCCCAGCCATGTTAGGGATAGGCCTGATTGTTTCAGGTGTGGTCGTAATTAACCTGTTTTCAACTTCTGCTGGACACTAGTATGGATAATCCGCATCAGCGCAAGAAAGAACCTCAACTGATACGCCAGAGTATTTTGCAGCATGCAATCCGTCTTGCTGCAGATAAAGGTGTCAACGGGGTGTCGATTCAAGCCGTTGCGGATTTAGTTGGGGTCACAAAAGGCGGTGTATTTCATCATTTTTCAAACAAACAAAAGCTCTTAGAGTCCATGATCGTCATGCTTTTGGCTCAATTAGACGAAGTCGTAGATCGATTAATTGACGAAGACCCTGAGCCATACGGTCGTTTTACCCGAGCCTATATTGAAATTACCTTAGAGAAACAAATCATGGGTTTGCAACAGTCTTGGTCCGCGATTTCGATGACCATGCTGACAGATAAAACATTTAATGAATATTGGATCGAATGGATGAACTCACGTTTAGAGCGTCATCATCAGACAGATTCGGATATAGAACTGAAAATTGTTCGTTATGCAGCCGATGGTATTTGGCTCACCGCTTTTACAGAAGTGGAAGATGAGAGCGAAACCCAATTATTAAAACAAGAACTGATCGCCCGAACGTATCAAGCGAAATAGATTAAATAACTGATGTTACACACGTAAAAGTAATTACGCATTTTTAAAATGATTTTTAAGTCTATTCGACGGAGGCTTACATCTAGGGATTGAATAAAGGGATTAGCCTTCGGCTGGAGGTACTCTTACGAAACGTTGTTTCTCATTCGGCAAAATGAGAAGCGTGCTACGTAAGGAAACCATCTTGCGGAGCATTGCTCCTCACCGCAAAACTTGTTCACTAGTGTTTAATTATTCAAAGTACCGCAAAAATATTTTTGATTAGAAATAGTCCTATATCAAACACTTGCGGATGACGTTACCGCGTATCATTCTTTTATTTGAAGCAAATTATTTAACTGAGGGCTTAATTTCTCTTATATTTGAAAATAGCATGTACGACTAAACCAAAGACCAACCCCCAAAACGCGGAACCAATACCAAAAAATTGTACGCCCGATGCACTAAACAAGAAGGTGAGTAGAGCAGCGTCACGTTCACTCGCTTCTTGGAAAGCAATGACGATGTTGTGTCCAATGGTGCCTAGTAGGGCAATGCCTGCTAAAGCGGTAATAAATACCAATGGGAAAGCGGTTAAGAAACTCACTAAAGTGGCTGCAAACAGGCCCATCAAAATATAAAAGAAGCCACAGGTCATACCTGCGATATAGCGCTTTTTCTCATCGGGGTGGGCTTGGTCATCTAGACTGATGGCAGCACTAATCGCAGCAATATTGACACTAAAACATCCAAATGGCGCGAGTAGCGTTTGGGCTGTCCCAGTCCAACCGATCAGTTGATTAACGTGGGGTTGATAGCCATAACTTTTAATCATGGCTAAACCAGGTAAATATTGAGATGCCATATTGATTACAAAGAGGGGCAGCGCCAAACCCAGTATTGCTGAGATCGAAAATTCAGGTGTGACCCAAACCGGCTGTGCGAGTTCTAAATTAAGCGCCGGTAATTGAAAGCCAAGTAATAATGGGCAAAGCATGATGCCAATGATCACCGTAATGACAATGCTATAACGTGGTAACAGCCGTTTACTGAGGACATAGGCAGCCAGTAAACCAAGAACGAATGCCCATTCATTTTGTAAATTGACAAATAGCTCAATACCAAATTTAAGGAGTACACCCGCCAACATTGCACTAGTTAGACATTGCGGGATATAGCGCAGTATTTTTTCAAAAATGCCTAAAAATCCAAGTATTGCTGTCAATAAGCCACAGACCAAGAAAGCACCTAGGGCGGCATTCATGCTGTAACCATTTGCAGTCGCTAAAATCAGTGCCAGTCCTGCAGTGGACCATGAAGTCGCAACGGGATATTTAAATTTCCAAGACAGAATCAGCCCGCTTAAGCCGATACCCAAACCTAGAGCCCAAAACCAAGAGGTTATTTCTGCTGTGTTGGCACCGAGCAGTTGTGCAGATTGGATCACCAAAACAGCCGAGACACTGATCCCGACTAAGAACGTAATAAAACCTGCAAAAGCAGCTGGAATGGAGAAGTCTTGGAGTAGTTTTTGCATAATGATCGAGCTATGACTATTGTTGGCGCAGATTTAGGATGTCATTTTTCAGGATGATACGCTCAAGTCCTGTACAGTAAAAGTGCTTAACAAGATGTTAGGGAAATACTTTATTTATTCAAGAACGACACTTTAATAAAAGGCACTTTAATAGAACGAATCGACAACCTACATTGAGGATGTTTCAACCATTCAAAAGTTTAAAGGCATATAGATTTTTAAGTAAAAAAACAGAAATACTTTGCCCATGTCGGTTACATGGTAGATGTCGCAAGCTTTAGACCAAATCCACAAAATAGAAGACCAACTGCTGCTACACAGCATGCCGTAAATTTATAGCGATGGCTAAAATAGGTAGCCAGTTTTGCACCCGAAAAGATCAAAATCGTTAAATAGCTCATACTGATAATTTGCAATACGATCGCGAGTACGGTGAATGTAATCGCAGGATATGGATATGCAGGATCGACGAATTGTACAAAGAACGATAAGTAAAAAAGAATGGCTTTAGGGTTTAAAATACTGATGGTTAATGCAGTCTTAAACGGTTTCAGTTCGCTCAAACTCAGTTGTTTGGTGTCGAGTTGTTCTGGCGTTTGAACGGCATTCCAAGTTTGGTAGGCAGCCTTGAAAAGTTTGATACCTAAATAACTTAAATACAGCGCACCCACAATTTTTAATAATAAGAATAACCAAGGGAAGGCATGAAGTAAGGATGCAGCGCCGAGAGCAGTGAGTAAGATTAAGATCAAATCGCCAGTATAAACGCCAAAAGCACCTAAATAGCCGACCTTAATGCCATAGCGAGAAGCAACAGACATGACATAAAGTGAATTTGGCCCGGGTAAAATCACAATTAATATCGTACCAATAATAAAGGTCGTTAAGTCTGTGATTCCAAACACTGAAGACACTCAAATAAAAAACCGAAGCTGTAGTATACAACTTCGGTTCTAGATGAAACTGAAAATTTCTAATTTATGCTTTTATTTCAGCATCTAAGCCAAAAGTTTGACGCAGTAAGCTACTTAATTGCTCACGGGCTTTAATAAAACCATCAATACCGCCTTGTAATAGTTGGAAAGACATTAAGTCTTTTTCAACTTCAGCTTTGAAAGTTTGCTTGTCGAGCACTTGTACATCGTGTTGACAGTGTGCATGCGCATGATGATTAGACAATTGCACTTCAACGGTACGCTGATCTTTTTCCAGTTCTGCCAATAAATTTGGTGAAACTGTCAATAAATCACAACCTGCTAAACCAAGCACTTGATCAATACTACGGAAGCTAGCACCCATAATTTCAGTTTTGATGTCATGTTGTTTGTAGTAGTGGTAAATCTGCTTCACTGATAACACGCCCGGATCTTTCTCAATCGGGTAGCTATCCACATTTTCAGCTTTTTTGTACCAATCTAAAATACGGCCGACAAATGGCGAAATCAGCGTGACTTGAGCATCTGCACAGGCTTGAGCTTGATGCAAACCAAACAACAGAGTCAGATTACAGTGAATGCCTTCAGCTTCAAGGGCTTTAGCGGCTTGAATGCCTTCCCACGTTGAGGCAATTTTAATTAAGATACGGTTTTGATCGATACCATACTGTGCATATAAAGCCAATAACTCTTTAGCTTTTGCAATGGTGGCATCAGTATCATAGGACAAGGCTGCATCGACTTCTGTAGAGACACGTCCTTCGATCAATTTTAAAATTTCTACACCAAATTTGACCGTAAGAATATCGATGGTGCGCTCAACCAGCTCATCATTTTGATAACCTTCTTTACGCGCTTGTTCAAAAGCACTTTCAATCAGTTCTTTATTTTCAGGTTGATTTGCCGCTGCTGTAATTAAAGATGGATTTGTGGTCGCATCCAATGGACGGAATGTATTAATCGCAGCTAAATCACTGCTGTCAGCAACAATCGTTGTTAGGCTTTTTAATTGGTTTAACGCATTTTGAGTCATTTGAAATCTAGTTCTTAATGTTCTTGGTGTACATACTTTTATAACACAATCTGTTTAGAACCCAACCAAAAAACGCCTAATTAGGCAGTCTAAATCGTAGTTTTTCGTGAATTTCGGATGTGATTAATCAAAAAATGAGCAGCCGAGCCGAGAGGTTTTTCACGGTTCCAGACCAAGTCGACGAAATATTCAAATTTGGGTGTGAAATCTTGAAAGCTTAAGATTTTGAGTTGATCTTTGAGAGTCGGATTTTCATTAAACATCTCTAATGGAAGCACACCCCAACCCAGACCTTGAATAATCATAGAACAGGCTGAGTGGTGGTTATCTGTACGCCAATTGTGTTTGGAAAATAACAACTCTGGTTTGATGCTTTTATCACGACTTGCAACCACGATTTGCCGACTTTGCAAAATTTGCTCAAAACTGACTTGCTTAAATTTCGACAGGGCATGTTTTGTCGCAGCAACAGGAACCAATGCTTCACGCTTCAATTCGACAAATTGTTCATAACTCTCAAGCTGTTCACGTTCAAACATTAGAGCAAGCTGCGCTTGACCCTGTAATAACATCTTTTGAGCATCTTCTTGAGGCGCAGAAAAAATATTGATTTGCAAAGATGGAAAATGAGTTTCTAGCAAAGAGATATAGTCGGTCCACTGCGTATGAAGCAGTTCTGATACCACCACGATATTCAGTGAAGACTCTAAACCATGACTCAGCGCAATCGCATGCTGTTTCCACTGATTGATTTCTATCAATAATTGTTCAGTTTTTTCATACAGGTTAAGCGCTTGAGCGGTGGGCACAGGCTCACGACCAACGCGCTCAAACAGTTTAAGGTTGAGATCAATTTCGAAATTCGCAATGGACATGCTGACTGCTGATGGCACTTTGCCGAGTTGTCTGGCGGCTGCGGAAAATGATCCTGTTTCCATGACTGTTTTAAAAATCATCAGTTGTTCTTGATTAATATTCATGTGCATACAGAAAAAATAAAGGAATACAACCTTTCAATAATATTGAAAGAATCTGACTCGATTAATCAATAATATAAAAATAAAATAAGTTTTTTACAAATAATAGAGTGTTTCAAAATGACGATTTCCAAGAGAAGGATTATTCATGCGCTAAGCTATGAGATCATCCTATTGGTGATCATTGCTATTGCTTTAAGTTTTATTTTTAAAGTTCCGATGGAGGTGACAGGTACGCTCGGTATTGCAATGGCGGTCACTTCTGTGATTTGGAACATGATTTTTAATCATTATTTTGAAAAATTTGAAGCAAAAAGAAAGTTAAAAAGAACCTTTGGTGTACGTGTTTTACATGCAATTGGATTTGAGGGCGGTTTAATGCTTGCAACCATCCCAATGGTGGCTTATGCCATGCATATGACCTTATGGCAGGCGATTTTGCTCGATTTTAGTATGACCATGTGTATTTTAGTCTACACATTTATTTTCCAGTGGTGCTATGACCAGATCGAGGCGCACTTAGGTTACCAACCACAATATCGTTAAATTTCAACAAGAAAATCACATTGGCCTGTATTGATAAGTACAGGCCTTTTTTGCATTAAAATAGTGCAAAAGTTTACAAATAACAATATATAAAAACATAATATAAATATAAAAAATTATACTAATTACATAACTTTTAAACATAAGAACAAAGAATGTTTTTATAAGTGGATTAAAAAAATATGCAAGACAAGGAGTTAGCATATGAAATTGATAAAAATTGTCACACCTGTTGTTTTACTTGGGCTTACACAATTTACATTTGCAGATGGTAACTTTAAACGTTTTTCTGTATCTGCGGGTTGGATGCATGTGATGCCGCAAGGAAAGGCAAATCCATTTAATATTAATACTGCGGTAGCAAATGGCACACAGGCTGAAGTAGGCACAATTAGTACTGAAGGTTTTTTAAAAGCGATTGATCCGAATGCAATTTATAATGAAGGGAGTAATTCTGCGAATCTTAAGGACACTTTAACCGACCTTGTGAATGGCCCTTTGGGAGGATTAATTAAAGATAAGGATGGCAACATCAAGTCAGAGATTGCAGGGATCGCAACGATCAATGGACTAGATAATTGGTCAGCTGAAGGGACGGGGCTTGAAGCAGAAGATGTCGATACATTAGGTTTAACATTTAACTACCATATTAATGATAATGTTTCTTTGCAAGTGATTGGCGGTATCCCACCTGAGGTAGATATTAAAGGTAAGGGTATGATTACCGCGCCATTATCTGGTCTTGCAGAGCCAGGTGGTCTGGGCGGTATGTTATTCCCAGATGGTTTACCACTAGATTACGCAGTACCCATTACGGATCTATCATCTTATGGTAAGGCGGCGAGTGCGAGAGCTTGGACGCCGGTATTTCAGGCACAGTACCAATTTGGTCAGTCGGGTGTAAATAAGTTTAGACCTTATGTGGGTGCAGGGATCATGTATGCTTATTTTAATGATATTGAGCTAAATAAAGGAATTGAATCTGACTTAATTGCTGCAGGACATATGATTCAAAACATTAAAGATAATAATGCGGGTGCAGCACTCGATGGTAAAGAATCATCTGGAAAAATGGTGGTCGATGTCGATGCGGATGATGCGATTGCTCCAATAGTCACACTCGGATTTACTTATGACTTCAACCCAAGTTGGTTTACGGTTGCTTCGGTGTCTTATGCAAAGTTAAATAATAAAACCAAGATTGATGTGATTAATCAAACGACGGGTGAACAATTAATTCATGCAACGACCAAGATCGATATTGATCCTATCATTACTTACTTAGGCGTAGGGTATCGTTTCTAAAAAATGATTGAATCGTAAAAACCCGCTCTTAAGAGCGGTTTTTTTCTTTAAGTATTTATTATTTAATCATCCTTGTTCGTCCATGACCATCAGCAATACAGATCAAGATGTGTATACGGCCAGAACCTTTTATAAGTTCTGCTTTGGACTGAGGTACAGCAACCTATGTCGGAAAGGTTAAAAAAATCTTTTAGTCTTTGTTTTTCAGTGGGTGTATTACTTCCATTGAGGAATTATTTCTATTTAAGTTTAATTATCGGGAAAATAAATAGAATTTTACCTATAAAAAATGTATTACATGACCATCTCTGCGTTGTTAATGTGAAAAATATACTAATAACATCACTTAATATTGATGCTGATTCCAGTTTAATGATTAGGTGAATATCCTTTTTTGAATTATAAGATATTGATTATTTGTATTTTATTTTTTAGCGGTGTTTGGATGAAATTACGTGCATTAGCAGTAGTGGTTGCACTCATAATGACGGGGTGTGGTGGAGGTGGTGGTGAGTCTGGACAATCAACTGCTCTAACAGAATCTACACAGAATCAAGGTCAAATTAATTTAGCTAACGGCATCCGTTTAGCTGATGTGGCTTCAGAGTTAAATGCTTCAACATTTTCTTTAGCATCATGGAGTCCAACAGCCATTCAGCGCGGCGGCGACATTTTATATATTGCAAACAATCAGCCGACAGTAGAAATTCTGCGTTATGATTTAAAAAATAAGACAGTTCTCAGTTCAATTTCCGCAGCAAGTGCTTTTGGCAATACAGGAAAATTATGGGCGGATATTAGCGATATATACATCGCAGGCAATCGTCTTTATGTATCGTCATCAGGCAGCCATCGCGCAGATATTTTTGATATTTCAGGAACTGCACCTGCCTATTTTGGGTCTTTAGGTACTGGGTCTACAAACGGGGGGCAGCCGTTTTATGCGATGACTAATCCAAGTGCAGTCATCGCAAATGATCAATATGTTTTTGTCGCGGATAACTTAAACCGTATCAATGTCTGGACTCAGGAAACGGTGAATGGCAATTCCAGTGCTGCTTTAAGAAAGTTTAGCCGCCTTGCATTGCCAAGCTGTGGCTCAGGTTGTGTACCGCGTTTAGAAATTATTGGTGATCAGTTATATGCCACAACAACGAATGGTCATACCTATGTCTATAATATTAAAAATATTCATGAAGCCCTAGATACAGAATCACTTGTTCAGCCAGATAAAACGCAAAACTCCGTCGCAACCGTGGTACACAGTGCAACGGACAACTTGCTCTATGCAGCGCAGCCGAGTGGAAAAATTGTCAGCTATTCAAAAAATAATCTAGCAAGCCTGACGACTGCGTTGCCAAGTAGCGTAGTAGATGCTGTGCAGCAGTTCCGTTTGGCAGGACAGAATGCTCAGACTTTGCCTAAGTCTTTAGATTTAACGGTATATGGCGATGTTATTTATACACTGTCAAATCAAAAAATTATTGCATTGCCGCTGCGTAAAATTAAGCAAGTAATTTCAGATACACCAGTCGCATCAACTAACTTGCTCGAGTCGAAAGCGACTGAACAAACCCGTATGCTGCAAGATGGAGAAAGCTGGGCAACATTAACCAATACCACGTTGCGTAATATCTCTGTCAATAAAATATTATCGGCTTCCTTTACCGGCAGCGGTATTAATTTGCAAAGCTACAGTGCAGCAGAAGTGAATAATTTAAAAATTGTTGGCAAGCTGCGTCAAAGTGAGCAATGGGTTGAAATTGCGACACTGGATCGTTTAACACCGTTTTCTACAAGCAAGCTCAATTTGACCATTGATAAAAATGCTGGATTTAATTTGGTTAATAAAATTGGTTCGGCACGTATTGAAGGCCTAAGCAATTTTAGTGAAGTGCCTATTGAACTCTTTGAAGAGGTTAAAATCACCTCAGATTCAGATACGCACGTTCAGAAGTTAAATACGATTAAAGCGCAGTGGAAACTGACCTTTGGTACGTACAATCCTGAAAGCGATTCGAAATGGTGCCGTATTACCCCGTTGTATGCGCGTGAATGGGTCATTATGATGACTAACTTTGCCTATATGATCAGTACGCCTGAGTTTGAAACACTGTGGTTTAATCATAAGGCTGCAATGGGACACGACTTTTTTGGTAATGCAGGGCGTGTAGAGGGAACTAATGGTTACTTCAAAGCTGAAGATTATAAAAATATTTATAATAGTATTTTAAACCGTGGGCAGATTAGTCTCGGTGTTACCAACATGGGTGGTGGGCTTGGCGGCGGTCAGGTACTTGGTGTAGATGGATGGATTTACTACGGTCATTATAGACAATCTGGCTATCGAATTGTTGCACATGAATTCGGGCATCATTGGGGCGGTCATAATAGCGCTTGGGCAATGGAAGGCTGGGGCTTTGAAGCAATGATGGATAATTTAAATTTCTATTTCCAGCGTCAGCCAGGTTCTTTACCTTATATGGATCCGAATTTAAACAGCTTCCATACACGTCCAGATTCAGAGTTATGCCAAGGGATTAGCCAAAACATTTTGAATGGTGTAGCTTCAAAAACACCTTGGAATAAAGTGGATGAATACTTTAAAAATAATCCATTACCGAAATAATGTTTAGCATTGAAGCATTAAAAAAGCACCTCATTTGAGGTGCTTTTTTTAAATCTGAGAAAATTATTTTTCAATAATTGCGGTTACACCTTGACCGCCAGCAGCACAAATCGATACAAGTACACGGCCTGAACCTTTTTGGTTCAGCAATTTTGCAGCAGTTGCGATAATACGACCGCCAGTTGCAGCAAATGGGTGACCTGCAGCAAGTGATGAGCCTTTCACGTTCAATTTAGAACGATCAATTGAACCCAATGGTGCATCTAAACCTAAACGTTCTTTACAGAATTTAGGATCTTCCCATGCTTTTAGTGTAGATAATACTTGAGATGCAAACGCTTCATGAATTTCATAGTAATCGAAATCTTGTAGCGTAATACCTGCACGTTCAAGCATACGAGGCACTGCATACGCAGGCGCCATCAATAAGCCTTCTTTTTTCTCGACAAAGTCAACTGCCGCAGTTTCTTGGAAAGTTAAATAAGCAAGAACTTCGTGACCGTTTGCTTTTGCCCATTCTTCAGAGGCAAGAAGGACACATGACGCACCATCAGTCAGTGGAGTCGAGTTACCCGCAGTCATCGTACGCGCATCGCCTTTACCAAACGCTGGTTTTAACTTCGCAAGTTTTTCTACTGATGAGTCTGCACGTAAGTTGTTGTCACGCTCTAAACCAAGGAATGGCGTAATCAGGTCATCAAAGAAACCTTCTTCGTAAGCAGCTGCCATTTTTTGATGTGAAGATGCCGCAAGTTCATCTTGCGCTTCACGTGAAATACCCCATTCAAGTGTCGTAATTGCTTGATGGTCACCCATAGAAAGACCTGTACGTGGTTCACCGTTCTTCGGTGCATCCATCAAATCTTTAACATTAATTTTAGTTAATGCTTTAAGGCGATCTTTACCTGTTTTTGCGATGTTCAGTTCAAGTAGTGCTTTACGTAAACCATCACCAAAAGCGATCGGTGCATCAGAGGTTGTGTCTACACCACCAGCAACACCCACTTCGATTTGACCCAATGCGATTTTATTAGCAACCAAGAAAGCTGCTTGTAAACCTGTACCACATGCTTGTTGAATATCGTAAGCAGGTGTTTCAGGAGCAAGTTCGGTATTGAGTACACACTCACGGGTCATGTTAAAGTCACGACTATGTTTTAACACAGCGCCAGCAACAACTTCACCAAGGCGTTGACCTTGAAGGTTGAAGCGTTCAACAAGACCATTTAATGCAGCTGTGAACATATCGCTGTTCGATGCAGTGAAGTAAGCGCCGTTAGAACGAGCGAAAGGAATACGATTACCACCGATAATAGCAACGCGGCGAACTGTGTTTTGACTCATGGTATTATCCTGTTGAACAGACGTTTGAGTTGTTGATTTTAAAGCTGTTTTAGGGTTTGAAGCGGGTGTCTTAGTACGTGTAGATGCACGACGAGGACGGCTCGTTTTAGCGACATCACTTGTAGACTTGGTTGCTGTGCCCGTACTTTTAGCGGTACGTGGCGTACTCTTTGATGTATTTGACACAGTTTCCGTAGTCGGAATTTCGACTGCTGGATTTTCTTGAGTTGTTTTGCTCATAAGGCTTTTCCAAGCATGTTGATGATCTTCTTGACGGCTACATTAGCATATTCACCAAAGGGGTAAATTGACTAAAATGACATTCGCTAAAGCATTCAGGTCAAGCCATCTGCGGTTTAACTCAAGTATGATTCCATGGAAACTGATGGAACTATTGAAATATAAGTATCTGACATCATCTTGAAGTTAAAGGGATATCTTCAGATCCATCAAAAATTAATCTGTATGAGAGATAATAAACATGACTGATCAATACCAAACATTTGCAAAATCTCCTATTGGTAAATTTGTCATCAAAAATTTAGGTTTACCATCACCGACTTTTTTAGAGCGTTTTGAGTCTGCAACACCTGTAGTTAAAGGTGCGGTTTTATTCGGTGCAGCGCCTGCTTCAACATTATCTGGTGCTATTGCGCAAGTCTTGGCAAATATTCATGCCAATAGCTATGCAGGCAATAATGCTGAATTACAACAAGCTGCGGCAAAATCAGGTCTAAACTTAAGCGCATTCAACGAAGGCGATAAAGAGTCTAAGTTTAAAGTTGTGGTGTTTGATGCTTCAGGTATTCAAAACTCAGAACAATTGCATGCCTTATATGCCTTTTTTAACCCAATCGCACGTCAAATTCAGGCGTCTGGTCGCGTTGTCGTTGTTGGTACAACACCAGAAACTGCGAAAACTGTGAAACAAGCCATTGCACAACGTGCATTAGAAGGTTTTGTAAAATCAGTGGGTAAAGAGTTTAAGAAAGGGATTGCTGCACAGTTAGTCTATGTGGATGAAGGTGCTGAAGCAAACTTAGAATCTGCATTACGTTTTGTGATTTCACCACGTTCAGCTTATGTATCGGGTCAAGTGATTCGTGTATCTAAAGCAGATGTTGTGGATGTTGATTGGAATAAGCCGCTTGCAGGCAAAACAGCTGTTGTAACAGGTGCAAGCCGTGGTATTGGTGAAGCAATTGCGCATGTATTGTCACGTGATGGCGCGCATGTCATTTGTTTGGACGTTCCACAGCAGCAAGCTGACCTTGACCGCGTAGCAGGTGAAATTGGTGGTTCTACGCTCGCGATTGATATTACTGCAAGCGATGCAGGTGAAAAAATCAAAGCTGCGGCAGCTGCCCAAGGTGGTTTGGATATCATCGTGCACAACGCAGGGATTACCCGTGACAAAACTTTGGCCAATATGAAGCCTGAGCTTTGGGATTTGGTGATTAACATTAACTTGTCTGCGATTGAGCGTGTAAATGATTACCTTCTTGAAAATGATGGCTTCAATGCAAATGGTCGTATTGTTTGCGTATCTTCTATTTCAGGTATTGCAGGTAACTTAGGTCAAACCAACTATGCTGCTTCTAAAGCTGGTGTAATTGGTGTGGTTAAATTTACTGCTCCATTATTGAAAAATGGCGTAACCATTAATGCTGTTGCTCCAGGCTTTATTGAAACGCAAATGACTGCTGCGATTCCATTTGCAATCCGTGAAGCAGGTCGTCGTATGAACTCGATGAGTCAAGGTGGTTTACCTGTAGACGTTGCAGAAACGATTGCGATGTTTGCTTCAACTGCGTCGACTGGCTTGAACGGTAACGTGGTACGTGTGTGTGGTCAAAGCTTGTTAGGGGCTTAATTAATCCCTCCCGACCTCCCTTTGAAAAAGAGAGGAGAAGTCCCCCTTTATCAAAGGGGGATGAGGGGGATTTAAAATATCCTTCTTTAAAAGGAAGGGAACTTTATAAAGATAAAACTTCCAAAGGTTTAGTATGAATACTCGCCATTTTAGTCAACTTCCAAAACCTTATTTAGCCTATCCAAAAGTGATTCAAGGCTTGATTTTTAAAAAGCCTAAAGCTGAAAAAGTGCTGCCGCAAGTTGAATATGTGGTGGATTCATTTAAGGTCGATCAAAAACATTTAAAAGCTTATAACGAAGTCTGTGGCTTTAAAAACAATGGTTATATCCCAGCGATTTATTTGGCGGTGCTTTCTCAAAGTTTGCAAATGCATATGATGACTACGGAAGCTTTTCCATTTGCGATCTTAGGTTTGGTACATATTCGTAACCAAGTGAAGCAATATCGCAAAGTTGGTGTAAATGAAACACTGTCATTGTCATGCAAATTTGGTGAATTACAGCCACATGATAAAGGCGTGCAATTTGACTTTATTACCACTGCAAAAGTGGGCGATGAAGTGGTTGTAGAATCATTAACCACGTATTTAGCACGTCAAAAAACAGAGAACAAAGCTGCGGCAAAATCTACCGAAACAAAGTCAGCTGAGTTGCAAGTTCAAGCTGAATGGAATGTTTCTGAAAATACCGGTCGCCGTTATGCGTTGACTTCTGGTGACTTTAACTTAATTCATATTCATGCTGTGACAGCTAAAGCGTTTGGTTTTAAACAAGCCATTGCACATGGTATGTGGAGTAAAGCCAAAGCTTTGTCGAGCTTAACTTTACCAGATGCCTATGAAGCAGATGTATGGTTTAAATTACCAATGTATTTACCTTCTCAAGTTGAGTTCCTAACTGCACAAACGGGTAAAGATACAGAGTTTGCAATTCGAAATAGCAAAAACAAAAAACCGCATGTCGCGGGAAGTGTGAAAGCACTGTAAGATTTAAGCCTAAATCGATATCGGTTTAGGCTTTTTTGTTTTAATCTCAAGCGATTCATATTCAAAGGAATGATGATGCAGGCGCTCAAAGAATATCTATTTGCACAGAAGAATAATTATCAAGGTACGGTTGACGAGGCGTTTCAAGATTTGGCGGCGCAATTTAGCCGTATGCAGGATGCTCGAACCCACTTAGGCGGAGCCGCCTTAGTGGTGTATTTTAAAGGTCAAAAAGTCGTGGATATTTGGACCGGTAAAAAGTCAGCCGAAGAAGCTTGGCAGTCCAATACGCCCTCGGTCTGTTATTCCACGGGTAAAGGTGTACTTGCAACGCTTGCACATATCTTAGTGAGCGAAGGCTTTCTAGATTACGATACTCCCGTTGCCGTATATTGGCCGGAGTTTGCTCAAAATGGTAAGTCGGATATCACATTAAGGCACATGCTGAGTCATCAAAGTGGTTTATACGATATCCGAAATATCATTGAAACGGCATCTGAAATGGCTGATTGGCCACATATGCTCAACGTCATCGAGCAAGCCAAACCACGTTTTGAGCCGACAACTGATGCGGCATATCAACCATTAACCTTCGGTTGGCAAGTAGGTGGTGTACTTGAAAAGGCCACAGGTCGACCGCTTACAGAATTGATGCAACAGTATTTGGTTGAACCTTTAGAGTTGGATCATGCTTTTTTTGGTGTACCAGAGCATCAACTTGGTAAGGTTGCACGCTTGATTCCGAAAAAGAAAAAAGAAGAACGCACTATAGATGCTTCTGTTCAAGAAAATACCCAAGCGCAGACAACGAAAAAAAAGACCGAGACACGAAAACCGTCAATCTTTGATCAGCTCCTGCAAATTTCAGGACAAAATTTGCAAGACTTTCAAGATGGTATGATTCCAAAAGGAATGCGCAAGTTTTCATTTTTTAGTGATGAGGGTTTGCAAGCCATTATTCCTGCGGCAACAGGCGTATTTAGTGCTAATAGTTTAGCGAAAATCTATGCAATGCTAGCCAATCATGGCCAGTGGCAAGGACAGACCTTAATCACACCACAAGTTTTTGAATCTTTAAGTGAAATTCAATATAAAAAACGTGATCGTATTATGCCTTTACCGATGAATTGGCGTTTGGGATATCATCGAATTTTAACTTTAGGTAAATCGAGTCAAGGTTTTGGACATATTGGTTTTAATGGTTCTGGGGCCTGGTGTGATCCGCAGCGTGATTTAAGTTTTGCTTATACACATAACTTTGCGACGGGTTCAATCACCGGCGATTATCGCTTATGGGGCCTAACTCAAGAAACCTTACGCTGTGCAGATAAAGTATTAAAAGGGCGTAAAGGCTGGATTTAATATACTTTGGAATAGAACAGAAATTGGGGAAATGTGAAAAATATGCTATTTTCCCTCGCTGTTTTAGACTGCTGTGATATCCCTATGAAAAAAGTTGTTTTGATTCCCTTAGTCGCAACGTCGGCAATGTTGGGTTGTCAGGATTCAACTCAAACGAAATCAAAGGAGATAGAAGCAATTACTGCTGAAAAACAGCATGCAGCATGGGTCGGTAATTTTAAAGGCACAACACCTTGTATGGGCTGTCTTTCTCGTTGTGAAGATTGTCCCGGCATGGCTGTGGCTCTTGAGCTACATGAAGACCAAACCTATACACTCACTCGTGAAAGTCTAAGTGGTCATAACGAAGTAGAAGTGCTAAAAGGTGTAATTCGTTTTAAAGATGAATCAAAGCAGCAGCTAGAACTTATGAATGTGCAAACGCGCAATCTTTTGTATGTTGATTTGGATCAGCAATTAATTGAAATTCGTGAAGACCAGACGGCGAAACGCTATCAAATGCAGAGTGATTTCCTTTTAAATAAAGCAGTTTAAGCATTCGTAATTTATATTAAATTTGCCTGATCATTGTGATAGCTCAAGATCGGATTTTTATTGTCCAAACTCTGCCATTTATTTCACTATTAGACAAAAAAACAGTATGCTTACACCTGTAAAAAGGAGCATACATGTATCAAGTACTTGCACGAAAATACCGTCCACGAAATTTTATTGAACTCGTGGGGCAAAACCATGTGTCACGCGCACTTACCAGTGCCTTAGAACGTGGTCGGTTACATCATGCGTATTTATTTACAGGTACTCGTGGCGTGGGTAAAACTACCATTGCCCGTATTTTGGCAAAATGTCTGAACTGTGAAACGGGTGTAACATCAACGCCGTGTGAAGTCTGCCCAACGTGTAAAGCAGTAAATGAAGGCCGTTTTATTGATTTAATTGAAATCGATGCGGCATCACGGACCAAAGTTGAAGATACCCGAGAACTTCTCGACAACGTTCCTTATGCACCAACCCAAGGTCGCTTCAAGGTTTATCTGATCGATGAAGTGCATATGCTCTCTACGCATTCATTTAACGCGTTATTAAAGACTCTCGAAGAACCGCCAGAGCATGTGAAATTCTTATTTGCAACTACAGATCCACAAAAATTACCGATTACTGTAATTTCACGTTGCTTGCAATTTACTTTGCGTCCTTTAGCGGTGGATGAAATCACATCGCATTTGACAGATATCTTACAAAAAGAACAAATTCAAGCGGAGCAAGATGCGATTTGGCAAATTGCTGAATCGGCTCAAGGTTCACTGCGTGATGCATTGTCACTAACTGATCAAGCGATTGCCTATGGTCAGGGTTCAATCCAGCACCAAGATGTTAAAGACATGTTGGGCCTAATTGACCGTACGATCATTTATGATTTGATTTTAGCCATTCATCAAAATCAGCGTGAACGCGTGAGTGCTTTACTCATGCAATTCCGTCAACAAGCGCTGGATGTTTCGCTGGTATTAGATCAGTTGATTTCAACGTTACATGAACTGGCATTATTACAATACTTGCCAGACTTAGCGTTGAAATATAGCGCTGAGATCAATCAAAAAATTATGCAATTGTCGCAGTTGATTTCAGCTCAAGATTTGCAGTTGTATTATCAAGTCGCATGCAAAGGTCGGGCAGACTTGCAGTTGGCAGTCACGCAAGAGCAAGGTTTTGAGATGTGTGTGCTGCGTCTATTAGCATTCCGACCATTACAGCCAAACGAAATGTTGGTCTCTGCCGTACAGCAAGAGTCAGCCGCACAGCCACAGCTTGCTCAAAATCAGGCCGAAACAGTTCAGCCGACTCAAACACAGTCTTTGCAGCAACCCAATACCGTTGTTGAGTCTGCTGCACAGGTTGCCACTGTTGAGCAGCCTGAAGCTGTACCCGCTGTAGACACATCGCCAGCTTTCGATGATTTTGATGATTCACATTATGATGACGATGATGGCTATGTTTCTGCACCTGCAGTCGATGAACCTTCATCTGATGATTTTTTAGATGATCCTGAAGAGGATGTGATTAGCCAAACTTCTACAGCATCTACAGCAAATGGCACTCTAGATACGCAAGAGGTTGCACCGGTTGAGTCTGTATCGACACAGCAAAATGACACGCTTGTTATGGATGCCGTGGCAGAAGATACATTATTTGATTTAGATCCGACGCCGAGTACTGAAACTGAAGAAGTTGATGTGAGCGCTATAAATTTTGAAGATATTGCACCTTTAGAACCAACAGCTTTAGAGTCAAAAAGTGTAGAGCCTGAAACAGCTCAGCCACATTTGATCAATGCCATTGAACCACAACATGTGGTGAATGAATCAGTTTCGGGTGCTCAAGGCGACAATGGTTTTGATCTAGCATCACCACAAGTTACGCAAAGTTCCGTTTCTTCGGATGCTGTTCAAACGGGTTCATCCTCTACCTTGATGCCACAAGATATTTTGACTTTACAGCCTCAAAACCTAGAAGGTGAGTGGACGGTCGAAAAGTGGGAGTATTGGTTCCGTAATAGTCAACTTTCACCTGCGGTACAAGAGTTGGCGCAGCATGGAATTATGCGCGGTACGATTGACGGTGAATCGACTTTCCATATTCCAAAGCGGTACGAAGCTTTAGTGACTCAATTACAGCATGTATTGGAACAAGCGATTCATACGCAATGGTCAAAATGTCGTTTCCATATCAGCTTTGAAGATGTCGAAGAAACCACACCATATGCTTTACAACATGTCCGCAAGGAAAAGGCCTTTGCACGTGCAAATGAGTTATTACATGCAGAGCCTGTTGTGAAAGACTTACTCAAAAGCTTTGATGGTGAGTTGCAAAATATCCAGCTCAAATAAGTTTTAAGCTGGATATAAAAATTAAAGTAAAAACTGAGTTAAAGCATCTCGCATTTCATCGGGTATCGAGGTGCTTTTTCGTGTTTGGCGGTCGACAAACACATGTACGAAATGTCCTTGGGCTGCAGCCTCATTTTGTCCTTGTTTAAAAATAGCCAAGTCATAGCGCAGTGAAGAATTACCAATTTTTTCAATCGCAACCCCAACTTCAATGATTTCTGGATAGGACAGTTCTTGTAAAAAACTGCAGGCTGAATCGACCACTAAACCAATGATCGGGGTATTTCGCAAATCAAAACCGGCATGTTGAATCAATAGCGCATTTGCAGCGGTATCAAAATAGCTGTAATAAGTGACATTATTGACATGGCCATACATATCGTTGTCTGCCCAACGCGTTTGGATTGGAAATAAAAATCGATAGTTTTGGCGGCGTTTAGTTTTAGGTTTCATCGTTGGTATTTTCTTTATTTCAAAATGAGTAAACTTTAGGCATAGATCGATTGGTAAATCTGGCGAGCATCTTCAAACTGCAGTTCTCGCGGATTATTTTGTAATAGTCGCGTTTGTAATAACGCGTCTTCTGCTAAACGATCGAGCATATTTTCAGGCACATTGAGTTGGCTGAGTTTTAGCACCAAACCGCTCTGATCTAAATGATTTTGCATATGATCAATAAATAAATCACATAAACCATCGGTACAGCCCGTACTGTATGGGTCTAGCCAACTCATAAGTTCTGCATAATGCTGCTTGGCCTGAGGTGCATTAAACTTTAACACTTCAGCGAGAACCAGTGCATTGGTATGACCATGCGAGAGATGAAAGTGTCCACCGAGTGGATAGGCGAGTGCATGCACCGCTGCAACTGGTGCATTAGCAAAGGCCTGACCTGCAAGCATTGAACCGACTAGCATGTGCTGACGCGCTTCGAGGTTATGTCCATCTTGTAAAACCAGCGCTAAATTTTTATTTAATAAACGCAAAGCTTGTTTAGCAAGCATATCCGCATACGGATTTTTTTTAATTTTTGATGTATAGGCTTCAATGGCATGCACCATGGCATCGATACCGGTTGCTGCGGTAATGTGTGCGGGAAGATTTAATGTAAAGTTCGCATCGAGGATACAGACATCGGCATACAGTACAGGGGAGACGATACCTGTTTTGGTGGTTTCACCTGTAGTGACGATAGAGATTGGTGTGACTTCAGAGCCGGTCCCTGCCGTTGTCGGAATCAAAATGAGCGGTAAGCGTGGTCGTTTTGCATTAGCTACACCATATAAATCACTGATCTGCTGTGTTTGCTTAGGATGAGCCAAAATCGCAATAATTTTAGCCACATCCATTGAACTGCCTCCGCCAAAACCAATAATCAAATCTACTTTTTCATTCTTGGCAAATTGAACTGCATCCAAAACTATATGTTCTGCAGGGTCAGCTTGAATACTGGAATAAATTACATAGTCTTGATGGATACTTTCTAAAATATCCAAAATGGGTAAATGTAATTGTTGTTGCAACATACCGGGGTCGGTCACAAGCATGACACGTTTGGCTTGAAAGTCGCCTAGGATCTCTCTCAGTTGGGAAATAGAGCCTAAGCCTGAAATAATATTGCTGACGGTTTGAAACTGAAATTGACTCATTGGCTTATCCCTAATTTTTTATATCCAAATAAACATTATTCTTGAGTGTTGATATAGGATTCATCCTATAAATAACTTAACATAAGACGCTTGAAATAAAAGTAGTCTTGAGGTTGTTATGTCATCCAGCACGCCATATAAGGTGTTGTGTGTTTGTTTAGGAAATATTTGCCGTTCACCTACGGCTGAAGTGGTTCTCAGACATTTTTGTGATGAAGCGCAACTCAATATTCACGTCGATTCTGCGGGTACGAGCAATTATCATCCGGGCAAAGCGCCTGATCTACGTAGCCAACAGCATGCAAAATTACGTGGCTATAATTTATCTGCATTACGTGCACGTCAGTTAACGGTTCATGATTTTATTGAATTTGATTTGATCTTGGCCATGGACTACGAAAATTTAGACAATATTCAAAACCTCATGCAAAAGGCGCAGCAACAATTGGGTCAACTACGTGCCCAAGTGTCTTTGATGAGTCAACATGACCACCAATATCCGCAACAAGAAGTACCAGATCCGTACTATGGTGGTGATGCAGGGTTTGAACATGTATTAGATCAATGCGAATCTAGCAGTCAGGCTTGGGTCAATTATTTAAAAACTCAGTTACAAGCACAGCAAAAAAATTAAGGTTTAAGAATGCAAATTCAAACACAGGTTCAGCTTAAGCCATTTAATACATTAAGCCTCGATGCTGTAGCATCTCATTATGTACGTGTTCAATCTGTAGAAGATATTCAAGCAGCGCTCGACTTTGCCAAAGCTGAGCAATTAAATGTATTGGTGCTTTCAGGGGGCAGTAATATGCTGTTGCCTGAGCAAATACATGCTTTGGTGATGCACATGGATATTCAAGGTATTGAATATGTACAAGACGATGCGGCAACCCAAACTTTAAAAGTGGGTGCAGGGCAAGTGTGGCATGACTTTGTGCTTTGGACGACGGCACACCAGTTTTATGGTTTACAAAATTTAGCATTGATACCCGGTTTAGTCGGTGCTTCACCTGTGCAAAATATTGGAGCTTATGGTGTTGAAGCGGGTGAGTTTATTGAATCTGTACAGGTCTATGACCGAGTAACAGAACAGCAAAGTAGTATTAGCGCTGCCGATTGTCATTTTTCATATCGCCATAGTATTTTTAAAGATGAGCCAGAGCGTTTTATTATTACGCATGTCACGTTTAAACTTTTAAAACATGCAGATTTAAAATTAAATTATGGTGATTTAAAGCAGGCGGTAGGTGAAAACTTAAGTGCAGAAAACCTACAACAGCAAGTCATTCATATTCGTCAAACCAAACTCCCAGATCCGAAAGAATTTCCAAATGTCGGAAGTTTCTTTAAAAATCCTGTGATTAGCCAGCAAGCCTTTGACCAAATTGCGCTGCAATTTCCCAATTTACCCCATTACCCACAACCGAATAATGCGGTAAAACTGGCAGCGGGCTGGTTGATTGACCAAGCAGGTTGGAAAGGGAAATCTGTGGGTTCAGTGGGTATGTTCCATAAGCAAGCTTTGGTGTTGGTCAATTATCAGGACGCCACGCTGCAAGATGTACGTACAACTTACAAAGCTGTACAACATGATGTTTTTGAAAAATTTAATATTGAACTACATCCTGAGCCTGTATTATTTGATACAAATGGCTTGATTCGATCTCACGCAGATCAATAAAAACACATAGGTTTTAGATTTATGCATAAAACACATTGGATGGTTCGCTTAGTAAAAATTGCTGCAGTGCTATTTGTACTTTTGGGCTGTCTAATGATTTTTATCTATACGCCGTTTTATTCTAAATTGATCGTTAAAAGTTTAAATTATTTCGTTCCTGTAGAAGTCAATCAGCTCGCAGCGCAAAGTCAAAAACTCGGCGCCTTGAGTGATGATGATAACTATGAGCCGGGTTCTGACTTATGGATAGCGCGCCAAGCGTATTTAAAACTCATGGAGCAAGCCATACAGTCTGATGAGCCTCAAGATTTAACCCTTATACAAGCACGTTATAAGGCGTTACAGCAGCTCATTGAAGAAGAACATGAAAAAGAAAAGAATGATAGTCAAAAGGACATACCGAAAGTACCTCTGCTGAATCTTTCTGCGTCCGAGGCGGCTTCTTCTGAAGCATTGGCGGAAAATCCTGCTCAAAAAATGAAAGAGCTGCTTGAGCTCAATAGTGCGGAAAATAAAGGACTGATGACTCAATATACCGAGTTCTTAAAAACCCATGAAATTGAGCAAGCGGCTTCAGAAGCGGAACCGATCGATGATGAAACATATCTTGATCTTGCCAAAATGAAAGATAAAACCCTGAAGCAGCCAACCGCAGAGCCGTATGCGATCGTGGTGTTAGGTGGTGGTTTAACCTTAGATAAAAATGATAAAGATATCGTAGTGAATGACTACACTCGACTTCGACTGGAAAAAACACTCGATGTCGAACGTGCAAATAAGTTACCGATTGTACTGAGTGGTGTAGAAGCACCGTATATGCAAGCATGGTTAAAGCAATATGATGTCGATGCGAAATTGCTAGAAGACCGCAGTATGAATACTTGCGAAAACTCACGGTTTAGTTCGTTGCTTTTGCAGAAAAAAGGCGGAGCACCGACGGTGATTTTAATCACTGACCAATATCATATGCCTCGAACACGTCGTTTATTTGCATTAAATGGTATCGAAACCATTCCTGTTGTTGCACCTATGCCAACGACACTAACCACATGGCGACCAAGTGAAAAAAATTATGACCATAGTCGTCGTGCCAATTATGAATTATTAGCCACCTTACGTGACGTTTGGTTTGGCTCAAGTGACTGTCGGGAGGTCCCATAATGTCAGATATCCCATTTCTTAATCCTTCAATCCTTAAACAATTAGATCTTCCTATTCCAAGTCGAGAATTAACCCCACAAGTATTAGAACCTCTAAATTTAAATCGACCTTTTGAGCCTAGTGTTGAAATACAGTCTTATAGACGACTTTATGGTTTAGATGCCTTGAACTGTGAACATTGGCAAGGCTATGTAGAAATGCCTTTGTTCAAATTACATGTACAAGTATTTCAACCGAAACTGAAAACTGAAACGGATGTCATTAAAGGCACTGTATTTTTATTGCATGGTTATTTAGAGCATAGTGGAATATATCAGCCGATTATTCGTGAACTCTTAGATCAAGGTTTTAGTGTTTTAACCTATGATTTACCGGGGCATGGTCTAAGTAATGGATCGCCAGCCAGTATTCAAAACTTTGATCATTACCAACAAGTTTTGGAAGCGGTATATCGTTATGTGAAACATGCGGCTCAACTACCAACCCCATGGTTAGGGATTGGGCAGAGTACGGGTGGGGCGATTTGGCTGCATCATCTGTTAGATTTTGCTGAACATCGCAAAAACCCTTATGTCGAACGAGTTTTATTATTATCTCCGCTGATTCGCCCTGCAAAAACGGCATGGTGGCATAACTCGGTTGGATTAGGCATTATTCGTCGTATTAAACGTGAAGTGCCACGTCATTTTAGACGGAATAATCATAACCCTGAGTTTTTGCGTTTTGTACGTTTAAAAGATCCTCTACAACCTCGAATGATGGGGATGGACTGGATTTTGGCCATGTCAAAATGGATGCAGGAAATGGAAGAGCGACCTGCATGTCGTATTCCAGTGTGGTTAGCGCAAGGCGCACAGGATCAAACTGTAGATTGGCGTTATAACATTGAGTTTATACGTCGTAAATTTCGTTTACAGACGCTTCTCATGCTTGAAGAAGGTTCGCATCAGCTGATTAATGAACGTGCCGATATTCGTGCTGCATTAACAGGTTTGATCCCGGCATTCTTGCATGCTCAATCCAACAGTAAGTCTTATTACTAACTGATGTTACGCACTAACATCAGGGGCGTAATTTGATTCAAATAAAAGTACGATACGCGGGAAGGTCATCCGCAAGTATTTGAGACTGGACTACTCCTAATCAAAAATGTTTTTGCAATACTTTGAATAATTTGACGCTAGTGAACGAGTTTTGTTGGTGAGGTGCATTGCACCGCAAGATGGTTTCCTTGCGAAGCACGCTTCTCATTTTACCAAATGAGAAACAACGTTTCGTAAGAGTACCTCCAGCCGAAGGCTAATCCCGTTATTTAAGCCCTAGATGTAAGACTCCGTCGAATAGGCTTAAAAATTATTTTAAAATGCGTAATTACTTTTACGCGCGTAACATCAGTTACTAATTGACGATTGAGCACAGCCTACCTTAATCGGTGTGATGGATCTAGACGAAAAAAAGAGGCGTAGTCGCCTCTTTTTTTATGGGGTAGGAATTAGAACTTTTCTAGATGTGCCATATTCCACATACGGAAATAGAAGTTTTCTTCATCTTTATTTTCACAACTGAGTAACTCCCCATCTTTTAACCAAAAATGTAGCTGTGCATAGTTTTTAATTTCACGGTTGTTAATACGCTGTGCTAGATGGTGTGCACGGATATCCGACGGATGTTGTAAACCCGCTGAGGCAATAAGTTCAGATAAACCATGCAAGGTATTTTTGTGGAAATTAAAAACACGCTCTGCTTTAGTTGGGACATGAATGGCTTTTTGACGGTCTTTGTCCTGCGTTGCAACGCCAACAGGACATTGGTTGGTGTGACAGCTTTGAGCCTGAATACACCCGACTGCAAACATAAAGCCACGAGCCGAATTGACCCAATCTGCGCCAATTGCCATGGTACTGGCAATATCAAAAGCACTAATAATTTTACCACTGGCACCGACTTTAATTTTTGAACGTAAGCCTGCACCAATTAGGGTGTTATTGACAAAGAGTAGGCCTTCCCGCAGTGGCGTACCCATATTATCGATCAATTCAATTGGCGCTGCGCCAGTCCCACCTTCAGAACCATCAACCACGATAAAATCGGGTGTAATCCCTGTATGTAACATGGCTTTTACGATACTCATAAATTGCCATGGTTGCCCGATACACAGTTTAAAGCCTACAGGTTTACCTTCGGAAAGCTCGCGCAATTGCTGAATAAATTGCATCATTTCAATAGGGGTGCTAAAGGCAGGATGGCTGGATGGAGAGATACAGTCATGTTCACGGCTGACACCACGGATTTGAGCAATCTCTTCGGAAATTTTGTCTTTAGGCAAAATGCCGCCATGGCCTGGTTTTGCACCTTGAGATAATTTGATCTCAATCATTTTGACTTGAGGGTGCTTAGCTTGTTCAGCAAAACGTACAGGGTCGAATTGACCATCAATCGTACGGCAGCCAAAGTAACCACTACCGAGTTCCCAAACAATGTCGCCACCATTTTCCAAGTGATAAGGACTAATACTGCCTTCACCGGTGTCATGGTAGAAATTGCCCATTTTTGCGCCTAGGTTTAAGGCACGAATGGCATTGGCACTTAAGCTACCAAAGCTCATCGCAGAGATGTTTAATATCGATGCGCTATACGGTTGCTTACATTGCTCATTGCCGATGTTAATACGGAATGTTTCAGGAATGGCAGGAATGCAAGGTGACAAGGAGTGATTGATAAAGCGGTAATCATTTTGGTAAACATCAACAATTGAACCAAATGGTTTATCTGCATTTTGGTTTTTTGCACGTTGATAGACCAAGCTACGTTGCATACGAGAAAAGGGCAGTGCATCTTGATCAGATTCAATAAAATATTGGCGAATTTCAGGTCGAAATTCTTCAAATAGAAAACGAAAGTGCCCCATGATAGGGTAATTTTTTAAAATCGAATGTTTGTTTTGTATGACGTCATACAAACCCAATAAGCTTAAAAGCCCAGTAATGACCCAGATACTATTCAATAAGGTTTGTGGAATAAAATATTGAATATAACGAGGGGAATAACCTAAATGAAAACTCGAAATGAGTAGGAAGATAAAAATACAAGCAAACCAAATGGAATGCCGAGAAAAAAAAGTATTTAGTAGCTTGTGGCGAATAGTTTGCGCTGGACTGGCCATATTTTGAAAAATCTTATTCAGCTCATTTGCTCATAATTTGCCGAGTTTATGCACAATGCTCAAGCTTTAATTTGTTGATTCAGTGTAGCATTTATAAAAAACAACATTGAAGTTGGATGAATTTTTCATTTAAAGCCAAATCAGATAAGAAAAGCAGGAATCTTCTTTAAGAAAATTTGTGAAAAGCAGCGCGGTTCTTGTTATTTCACAGTACGTAAAATGGAGGTTAAAGTGATTTTACTTTCTAAACACGAGGTGCTGAATATGACTATGAAATCTATTCGTTATAATAATGCCGACCTAGCCTGCCTATGTCAGTAATTGATTATAGCCATGAGAAATTAGCGCTATGGCATAAGGTATTCAGCAGATACTTATGCAGTAGTTCCTTTGACCTAAACGACTAAAATTACAAAAATATTCTAAGAAATTATCCAGTCCCAGCGTTGGGACTTTTTTATGTGTTGATATCTTAAGGTTTAAATCATAGCCTAAATTATGTGCTAAGTATTGATTATGAAATAAAAGTGGTTACCTCAAATTTAACATTTCAGGTAGCAGGAAACCTTAGAATAGTTTAGTCATTACGTTGTTGTACAACGACAGCGACTTCTTCTGGTTCGATTTTCTGAATCTTTTTACCAAAACTACGCAGCCACCAAGTTAACTGAGAGGTAAATGGTACTGTTGCACTGACTTCAACCCAGCCATCTTCGGTTTTTTGAATCACTTGATCTTTACTTAGCTGACTTTCTTCAAAATAAACAGCCTCTGCTTCAGACATGGTTAATTTGAGCTGAATCATTTCAGTCGGCTTATTGAAGTCCACACGGAAGCCAAGCGCTCCAGAGTCAATATAGGCATCGATATCAAAATCGACAGGGTGTAATGCACGTGAATTTAAGACCGTAGCAGATTTAAAACGATGTAAAGCAAAGGTTTGGATGTCTGTTTTGTCATGACGTGTGCAAACCAAATAGATAATTGCACCTTTTTGGACCAAAGCCAGTGGATTTAAAATATAGGTCTTTTCTTCACTTTGTTGTCCACGACCTTGATAAAGACATTCGAGTTGTTTGTCTTGTAGTAAACCTTCATAAATCGATTGCTGTGCAGATTTTTCAACCACAGGAGGAATCAATGGCTGAGTTGCTGGCACGATTCGCACGCGGTTAATCCACTGACGGACATTATTTTGCGACGACAGGCTCCGACGTGCGAGGTCAAACCAAGGATTCATTTCTTCAATTAAGCTTGGTGGAAGCAAATGTTTTAGGTGTTCCTCAACCATCATAAAGGTGACCGCCTGCGAGCTGGTCATATGTGGCAAGCTTTGAATCGGTGCATCAGAACGCCAACGCCAGCCTTGTGGAGTTGTTTTACTACTCTCAATTGGGAAACGCAGAGAAATTTGATTTAAGTCACGCTGAATGGTGCGTAGGCTGATATCAATGCCTTCACGGTTCAGTATTTCTTGTAATTCACGCGTACCCATCCACTTACCTGTGGACAGTCGTGAAAGAATTTGCCACTGACGATAGAGGCTGTTCGACGTTTCTTTTTCTTGTGAAGACATAATCTAGTGCTTGAACTTGGACTTAAATGAATAAAATGATGCTGTGGGACACAATAAGAAATCTTCCTGCGTTAAGCAAGTCTTCATCTGAAAAAAGTAAGATGATTTTAATAACGCAATTTGACACAACTTGAGCAGTTAGATGCTGTACCACTTTGCAAAAATGATGCATAAATAATCAAAGAGAAGCAGCATATGTATTGATGGCATATATATTGCTTTATCTGATTTACAAAACATGAGAAAAATATGGAGTTGCTATGCTGAAAGAAAATCGTAATACAACTTCAAATGGAATTGAGGGTTATGAGGCAAAGTTGGTCAATACTTCTGTCTCTACATTAAAAAATTTACCTCTTGCTCGAGGACATGCGCTGTTTAATCAATTTAATTCGGATTTTTTTAATGAAATGCGCGACAGTAAAACTGTAGCTAAAAAATCATGCCAACGGATAGAGCAGTGGTTATCACAGCATACACTTGATGAATTAAAACAACTAAATCAGGTAGCAAAACAACATTTTCTCTATGAGGGTATTACCTTTACAGTGTATGGCGAAGATGAGGGCATTGAACGCACTATTCCTTATGATCTTATTCCCCGTGTGATTGCACGAAAGGAATGGAATAATTTATCTCTAGGCTGCGCACAGCGCGTGAAAGCACTCAATCTGTTTTTACATGACGTCTATCATCAACAAGATATTTTAAAAGCAGGAATTATTCCTGAACTGCAAGTCTTAACGCATGAAGCCTATTTGCCACAAATGTATATGCATGGGCTAAAAGGTAAAATTTATAGCCAAATCAGTGGTATTGATATCATTCGAGATCAATCAGGTGAATTTTACGTCCTTGAAGATAATCTTAGAACACCGTCGGGTGTGTCGTATATGTTGGAAAGTCGTAAGATCAGTCAAAAGCTCATGCCTGAACTTTGCCAGCAAAGTAACATCATGGGGATTGAGCAGTATCCGCAGCTTTTACGTGAAATCCTTGCAGAAAATGCCTATGTCGATAACCCATTTATTGTGGTCTTAACCCCTGGGCGTTTTAACAGTGCTTATTATGAACATGCCTTTTTGGCAAGGGAGATGGATGTACCCTTAGTGACATCGCGTGACCTTTATGTAGAAAACGATAAGGTTTATGTGAAAACCATTAAAGGTCGCCAACAGGTTGATGTAATTTATCGTCGTGTGGATGATGCTTTTCTCGATCCATTATGTTTCAAACCTGACAGTACTTTGGGCGTAGCAGGGCTCATGTCAGCGTATATGCAACATAATGTGGTCATTGCAAATGCACCGGGAACAGGCGTAGCAGATGATAAATCGATTTATCCATATGTGGATAAAATGATTCATTTCTATTTAGGCGAACAAGCGATCCTGAAAAATGTGCCGACCTATCAATGTCGTGAGCAGAACGACTTGGACTATGTGCTGTCGAATATCGAAAAATTGGTGGTCAAAGAAGCGCAGGGTTCAGGTGGATACGGCATGCTGATCGGTCCACAAGCCTCTTTACAAGAATTAAATAGCTTTAAAGATAAGGTGGCCACAGCACCACATTTATATATTGCACAGCCAACTTTAAATTTATCTGTTAGCCCAACTTTGAGTGAGGCCGGTGTTTCGGAGCGCCATATCGATTTGCGTCCATTTGTACTGAGTTCTCCATATCGAACTGAAATTGTACCGGGTGGTTTAACTCGTGTCGCGATGCAAGCCGGTTCATTAGTAGTGAATTCTTCGCAAGGCGGCGGTATTAAAGATACGTGGGTAGTAGACGATTTACGCTCATAGCACTCCAGTGAAGGAGCAAAACATGATTTTATTAAACAGTAATGCAGAACATATATTTTGGTTGGGACGTTATTTAGCACGTACTCAATATTTATGCAGTATTTTTCCATTTCAAGATGTCGATACTGCATTGAACTATGCACATGCTTTTTGTTTACCAGCATTTGATGCCGACTCAATGAATGAATTGGTTTTAAATGCCGAGCAACCGGCGTCATTTTCGAGCCAATTTCAATATGCACAAAGTAATATTCAAGATTTAAGGGGTGTGCTTTCAGCAAAAAGTTATGCAGAACTTAGCCGTTTAATTCGCAATGCGAGTGATAACCCGGGTTATATCTGTGATGTGGTAACAGATTGCCAAGATGTTTTAGAGTCCGAATCTGAAGATGTGTTTTTATTTTTTAGTTTAGGACAAGCCATAGAGCAGCTTGATCGCCAGTTACGTATGCAGCAGGACATTCAACACACCCTAGCGAAGATTGAACATATCGTATTGGCGTTGGTTCAGTTTGGATGGGAAAGCGTGCAAGAGGCATGGTTGGCACTTAAACAGCAGCCGAATAGCCAAAACTTCTACCATTTCAGTGATCATATCCAAAATATGTTTGAGGTGGCTGTATGAGGCTTATGATCAACCATCAGACCCATTATGTTTACACTGATGTGGTAAACAGAAGCATTCAATATATCAAAATGACCCCATCCACTAATGCGCATCAACAGGTGCAAAATTGGGATGTGAGTGTGCCGGGGCAACGTGATATGCAATTGGATACTTTTGGTAATGTGTGGTTGACCACAACGCAGAGCGAACCTTATCTTCAAATGACCATTATGGCGCAGGGCATCGTAGAGATGAATTTGAGTTCAAATGATTCAAATGCGGATGATTTAAACCCGAAATTTTTTTTACAGCCAACGCCGAGTACGCAGTGCGATATTCACATGAAAAGTTTTGCCGATTGTTATGTCCCTCGTATCAATCGTGCCAATCTGATTCGTTTGGCTGAAGCGATCTTGGTGCATATTCCCTATGTTTCCAATCAAACATCTGTACATACCTCGGCGATTGATGCTTTTCATCACCAGCAAGGGGTATGTCAGGATCATAGTCACGTCATGATCGCAATTTGTCGCTATTTGGGTATTCCTGCACGTTATATTTCTGGGTATTTATTTGTGCCAAATTCTAGCCACCTTGCCAGTCACGCTTGGGTAGAAGTCTATATCGAAAATAAATGGTTTTGTTTTGATGTCAGTAATCAGTTATTTACACCACAATCACATATTTATATCGCGATTGGGCGGGATTATTGGGATGTAGCTCCTGTTCGAGGTGTTCGTGATAAAGGTGGTACTGAGTCAATGAGCTCAATTGTACAAGTGTTGAGTTGTTAATCATTTGAGGGATAAAAATGACCTATTGTTGTGCATTACGATTAAAAGATGGCATGGTGTTTGTCAGTGATACACGTACAAATGCAGGAGTTGACCATATTTCAGTTTTTCGTAAACTTTATACCTTTGGTATTGCGGGTGAGCGATTTATTACCATCCAAACCTCTGGGAATTTAGCTACTACACAAGCGGTCATCGGGCATTTACAAAATCAGCTAGAGGTCAAACAAGAGCCGAATTTATATAGTGTAAATACGATGTTCGAAGTGGCTGAATTGGTCGGGCATACCTTAAAAAAAGTTATCTCTGATGTCACCTCAGATATTTTAGAACAAAGTAATTATTACTGTAGTTTATTAGTAGGTGGTCAAATTGGTAGCGCTGATATGCAGCTATATAATATCTATCCGCAAGGTAATTTTATTTGTGCGACACCGGATACCCCATATTTTCAAATTGGAGAAAGTAAATATGGTAAGCCGATACTTGACCGAACTTTGCGTTACGATATGCCACTCGATGAAGCAATGCGTTGTAGCTTAATTTCTTTTGATTCAACGATACGTTCGAATGTGTCTGTAGGTATGCCTTTAGATGCTTTGGTTTATAAAAAGGACAGTTTAGAAATACCAAATGGTAAGCGCATTTATGAAGAAGACCCATACTTCACCATGATCAGTAAAGGCTGGTCAGAAGCATTGCGTCAGGGCTTAATAGAATTGGCAAAACCAACAGCTGACTATTTTCAATAACGATTTGATCAACGAATAGATCAATTTAAAAAGCGAATAAAAAAAGCGAGATAAAAAAAGCCCAGATTTGATCTGGGCTTTTTGATTTGGCTAATTAAGCTAATTTACGTACAGGGCGCGCGCTCATACGGCATAATAATTCATAGCCAATGGTTCCGTTCGCTTCTGCAACGTCATCAACTAAACGGTCTTTACCCCAAAGCTCAACTTCAGTGCCTATTGGTGCATTCATACCAGTGATATCAATCGCAATCATATCCATGGCAACACGACCAATCACACGTGTTTTCTGTCCTTGAATAGATACATAGTTTTGTTTAGGGAAGGCACGTGGATAGCCGTCACCATAACCAATCGACACAATCGCAAGATCCATTTCTTGTTCTGCAACGAAAGTCGATCCATAACCCACAGATTCACCAGCTTGAATGGTATTTAAAGCAATCACTTCAGCGGTAAAGGTCATCACCGGTTTAAGATCTAAGGCTTCTACAGAACGGTCTGCGAAAGGTGTCGCGCCATATAGCATGATGCCTGGGCGAACAAAATCAAAATTCAGTTCTGGCCATTTGAAAATCGCAGCCGAGTTACAGCACGAACCCATGATTGGCGCACAGGCTTCTTTTACGTGTAAAAATTGTTCACGTTGTTGGTCATTTAGTGGATGATTTTCTGCGTCAGCATTGGCAAAATGCATAGCCAGTACGCAAGTAAAACCTTCCGCCTTTAAAGCATTAATGACATCAATAATTTCAGGCACTTTAAAACCTAAACGGTTCATACCGCTGTTGAGTTTGACCCAAACTTTTAGACCTTGAGCGATATAGGCATCTTTATGCGCACGTAACCAATCTAGTTGTTGCTGATGATGCACCACACATTCAATTTTTTTATCGATGATAATTTGCATTTCATCATCTGAGAAAATGCCTTCAATCAAGGTAATGGGTTGTTCATAACCCAGTTCACGAATTTCTAAGGCTTCCTCTAGGCAGGCAACACCGAAGGCATCGCTGTCTTTTAAGGCTGCTAAGCAGTCTTTAACTCCATGTCCATAAGCATTAGCTTTCACCATACTTACAATTTTAGCGGTTGGGGCAAGTTGTTTGACACGGTTTAAATTATATTGAAGTGCTTGTTGATCAATATAAACTGTAGCTTGGCGCACCCTAAATACTCCTACAGGGTCGATGAATTAATGGATGATAAAGAGTCTTTACTCTTCATCATCATACTGAGCATAAAACTCAGGAGAGAGGTTACTAAATTTGGTGTATTGACCTTCAAAGGCAAGACGCACAGTACCAATTGGACCGTTACGCTGTTTACCAATAATAATTTCTGCAGTACCCGCTTCTTTAGATTCTTTGTTATAAACCTCGTCGCGGTAAATAAACATGATCAAATCGGCATCCTGCTCGATTGCACCCGATTCACGTAAGTCGGACATCACTGGGCGTTTATTAGGACGGTTTTCCAGTGATCGATTCAACTGAGACAGTGCAATTACTGGGCAGTGCATTTCTTTAGCCAGTGCCTTTAAGCTTCGAGAAATTTCCGAGATCTCGCCAACACGGTTATCACCCATACCGGGTACTTTCATAAGCTGCAAATAATCGACCATGATACAGCCAAGTTTACCGCCGTGCATTTTGGCAATTCGGCGCGCACGGGCACGTACTTCAGTTGGAGGTAGTGCAGACGAGTCATCGATATACAAATTCTTTTCTTGGAGATGCACAATGGTACTGGTCACTTTTGACCATTCATCAGCATCCATTTTACCTGCACGCAAATGCCCTTGGTGTACACGACCGAATGATGAAATCAAACGCATCGCAATCGAATCCGCGGGCATCTCCATGGAATAAACCAGAGCGGGCAGGTTGTTATTAAACAGCACACTTTCAACCAAGTTCATGGCGAAAGTGGTTTTACCCATCGATGGACGGGCCGCTACAATAATTAAATCGCCTGCTTGCATACCTGAGGTTTTATTATCAAGTTCAACAAATCCAGTAGTTAAACCCGTGATACTGCCTTCAGTTTGTGAAAGTTCATTCAACTTATCAAAAACACTAGCAACGACAGAGTTAATAGCTTTAGGGCCTTGTGCTTTGGCGTTGTTGTTGTGTTGCTCGGCAATCGAGAAAATATTGGTTTCTGCGAGATCTAAAATTTCACTGACCGTACGACCTTTGGTGTCATAGGCATTTTGTAAAATTTCTGAGCTGACTTTAATCATGCTGCGTAAAGTGGAAAATTCTTTAATTTTTGCAGCATAAGTTTCAAGATTATAGAAACTTGAAGGTGAATCTGACATCAGTTGCATCAGATATTCTTCGCCACCTGCAGCATCGAGCAAGTTTTGTTTAATCAACCAGTCATTGACCAAGACCGCATCATAAGGAGAGCTATCTTTTGATAGCTGGTCGATGGCACGGAAAATATATTTATGACGGGTCGCATAAAAATCAGCTTCAGTCAGTACATCACCCACTTGCTCAAAAGATTCTGCAACGGTCATCAGTGCAGCAAGCACGGCTTGTTCAATCGCAAGGTTATGGGGTGGGGTACGAAACTCTTTCAACGAACTTTGTTCTGTGGTTTTTGCTGTTGGCGTAGAGTTTGGCTTGATGGCATTCGCCTGTGACATAAAAATCCCTGATGCTGAAACCATTTAATGTGATGGAAATGGGTGCTAATGACAGTTTTTCAACTCTTCATTTAACTGAAATGATAGGCGCTTTCTACAGAAATGCGAACAAGTATTTCCGATTAATTCGTCATTCATTGAATTGAATGAAGAGTTAAAAATATAAAAAAGTTGGAGCACTATTTTTTACAGATAAAAAAAGAGCATGCGTAAGCATGCTCTTTTCTTTGCAAGAAATTACTCAGCTACGATAGTAACTAGAACTTCTGCAACAACATCATGATGCAATTGGATTGCGATGTTGAATTCACCAGTGTTGCGAAGCGCACCATTTGGTAAACGAACTTCTGCACGGTCTACAACAAGACCAGCATTAGTTAACGCGTCAGCGATGTCACGAGTACCGATAGAACCGAATAGTTTACCTTCGTCACCAGCTTTAGCAGTGATTACGATGTTAACTTCGTTCAATTGGTCAGCACGTGCTTGAGCAGCAGCTAATACTTCAGCTTCTTGTTTCTCAAGTTCAGCACGACGAGCTTCAAATGCAGCAGTGTTAGCTTCAGTAGCAGCAACTGCTTTACCTTGAGGGATAAGGAAGTTACGGCCGTAACCAGCTTTAACTGAAACTTTATCGCCTAATTTACCAAGGTTTTTAATGCGTTGTAATAAGATAATATCCACAGCTCAACCTCACTTATGATTGTCAGTGTAAGGGATCAAAGACAAGTAGCGAGCTTGTTTGATAGCAAGCGCTAATTGACGTTGGTAACGAGCTTTAGTACCTGTAATACGGCTAGGAACAATCTTGCCGTTTTCAGTGATGTACTGTTTTAAAGTGTCGATATCTTTGTAGTCGATGTACGTAACGTTCTCAGCTGTAAAGCGGCAGAACTTGCGACGACGGTAAAAACGTGCCATGTTATGTTCTCCTTATGCTTCAGCAGAGTCTTGAGCTTGTTGTGCTTCTTCACGTTGAGCTTTACGCGCACGTTTTTCTTCAGCACTCTTAGCCAATAGTGACTCTTCAGTGATAGCGTTTTCACGACGGATGATAAGGCTACGAATGATTGCATCGTTGTAACGGAACAATTCTTCTAGCTCATCAAGAGTAGTTTGACCACACTCAACATTCATAAGAATGTAGTGAGCTTTGTGGATCTTGTTGATTGGGTAAGCCAATTGACGACGACCCCAGTCTTCAAGACGGTGGATTTGACCTTCAGCTTCTTTGATGTGAGTTAGGTAACGTTCTACCATACCCACAACTTGATCGCTTTGGTCTGGATGTACCAATAGTACGATTTCGTAGTGACGCATTGTCAGCTCCTTACGGTTTAGGCAGCCCCAATCATTAATTGATTGAAGCAAGGAGTCACAACTAAAGTTGTGTCGCAAAGTTTGCGAAGCGTGAATTTTAGAGCGTTTAGGTTTGAAATACAAGGCATACACCTAAAAAGGCTTAATTATTTTGTGGTTTAATGACTATCTTTAATACACAGCTAGAATCGGATGCAGATTGTAAAATAGGAGATATGTTTTTAATTGCGGGGAGCTTATCTTGTATTTGATGAGTTACGATCATATAGACGTTGTAATGATATAAATTTGATTTAAATTAAAGATCTTTTGTCATATTTGATTGTAGATATCGATTTGAATGCTAATACGAATATGAAATATTTTTGTACTTGTCTGAAATCTATTGTACATGGGTAGATATTGGGAGAATCAGCGTTAAAACAGTTTTAGTGTGTATAGTAGTATTTCGTTTTAAATTTTTGCTTTGCATTGAAGATGCCTAGAAATAAAAAAAGATAGAGTAAAACTCTATCTTTTTTAAAAAAATACAATTGGCTTTAGAGGGGCAGTGGAAGTGAAACTAAAAATTAAACTAATCACTGTGATCAATTTGACTGAAAACATGAAATATTGTTTTGCCCAAATTTGATCATCTTCAGCTTTGAATCCTTGAATGGTTAAATAAATCCAATACAGACTTAAGGCATTTAGGACAATCATATAAATCAAATTTGCATAACCAAAAAAGAATAAACCATTCATGGTGATGCAGAACAAAATCACGTAAACCAAAGATTCAACCTTGGTTCGATGAATTGAACGTGCTACAGGTAAAATTGGAATACCTGCATTTTTGTAGTCATCAAATCGGTAAACTGCAATTCCCCAAGAATGAGGCATTTGCCAAAATGCATAACCAATAAAAATCAGCAATGCACCTAAATCAAACTGGTTTGCAACAGCCGTATACCCGATTACAGGTGGCGCTGCGCCAGAAAGACTGCCGATAATGGTTTGATGAATTGTTGTTCGTTTTGTCCATAAGCTGTAAAAACCAACGTATACGACAAAACCAATAACAGCAAAAAGAAAAGCGTAAGCATTTACCCAGAACCATAAAATGCTAAAACCAATTACACCTAAAACTAAAGCAAAAACTAAAGCAACAGGAATCGAGATTGATTTTTTTACCATCGCACGATTTTGTGTGCGTTGCATTTTTGAGTCGATGTCTTGGTCAATAACGTTATTGACAACACATCCAGAAGCGACCACAAAGAGGGTGCCTAAGAGGGTAAGAAGCAACAGAAGGAAATCTACAGAACCTTGGGCAGCTACAAAGTAGCCACCCAAAGCGGTAACAAAGTTACCAAAGAGAATTCCTGGTTTAGTCAGGAATAAATACTTTTTCAGCATGACGACCAGTTTAGATCATCATGTTGAAGTGAAGGTAGTTCATAATCCACACAGAACCTACTAAAAGGATAGCAATTGTGAGGATTGTATAAACAAATGCAATCACGTTCCAGCGTTGCTCTGAAGAAGAGTTCATATGCAGGAAGTAAACTAACTGAATAAGAACCTGAGCAACCGCAGTAATCGCGATTACGGCAACCAATAGACCGCGGCTAAAACCACCTGCCATTACCATACCGAATGGAATTACGGTAAGTAGAACAGAAAGGATAAAACCGATTGTATATTGTTTAACGTTACCGTGAGCTGCACCAGCAGAGTTATGATCGTGACTCATTAGATAACTCCCATCAAGTAAACAACGCTGAATACGCAGATCCAAACGATGTCAAGGAAGTGCCAGAACAAGCTTAGGCAAGCAAGACGACGAGTGTTTGGAAGTGTCAAACCATATTTCTTGATTTGGAACATCAACACAAGCATCCATACCAAACCAGAAGTTACGTGAATACCGTGCGTACCAACTAAAGTAAAGAACGCAGATAAGAACGCACTTGTGCTTGGGCCATGACCAGCATGAACTAAATGATTGAACTCATAAAGCTCCATGCCAATGAAGGCTGCACCAAATACCCAAGTAACTGCTAACCAAGTTAAAACTTGACCAACATTTTTCTTGTATGCTGCAAGAACAGCAAAACCAAAAGTTACAGAAGAGATAAGAAGGGCGAAAGTTTCAGTTAAAACGAAACCTAAAGATTCACCAAACAGCTCTTGTGCACTTGGCGTACCCACTGGAACGTGGCTACTTAATACAGCGAACGCGATGAAGAGTGTCCCGAAAAGAACCAAGTCACTCATCAAGTAAGTCCAAAAACCAAAGACAGTGATGTCAGTATCATCGTGATGATGATGTTCGTCATGTCCGTGGTTGTCGTGATGAAGTACTTCAGCCATTGTCTTAGTCCTTCTTCAAATGTTTTTCAAGAAGCGCGTAGCGTTCATTTTCAATACGTTCAACTTCTGCAGCTGGAACATAGTAGTCCACTTTCTTTGTGAAAGAAGAAACGATGAAGCTGATAATTGAAGCAATGAAAGTTACAACGACTAACCACCAGATATGCCAGATTAATGCGAAGCCCATAACTGTAATAAACATTGCAATTACGAAACCTGCCGCACGGTTTGTAGGCATATGGATGTCTTCGTATGTAGTTGGCTTAGCGTAAGCAACACCATTTTCTTTGTCAGTCCAGAAAGTATCAATACCATTGATCTTTGGAAGATAAGCAAAGTTATAGAATGGTGAAGGAGATGAAGTAGCCCACTCAAGAGTACGACCATCCCAGATATCGCCAGTAACGTCCATGTTGTCTTTGCGTTGAAGGAAACCAACAACGATTTGCATAACAAAACAGAAGATACCGATAGCAACCAATACAGAACCAAATAAAGCGATCGCTAAGTACGGATCCCATTCAGGGTTGTCATATGTATTCAAACGACGAGTCATACCCATGAAACCAAGGATATAAAGTGGCATGAATGCAAAGTAGAAACCGAAGAACCAGAACCAGAACGCTGCTTTACCCCAAGTTTCATTCAGTTTCCAACCAAACATTTTTGGCCAGTAGAAAATGATACCCGCGAACATCGCGAACACTACACCACCAATAATTACGTTATGGAAGTGAGCGATAAGGAATAAAGAGTTGTGTACTAAGAAGTCCGCTGGTGGAACTGCCATTAATACGCCTGTTAAACCACCAATACCGAAAGTCACAAGGAAGCCAAGTGTCCAAAGCATTGGAGTTGTATAGGTGATGCGGCCCTTGTACATGGTGAATAACCAAGAGAAGATTTTCACACCAGTAGGGATCGCAATGATCATGGTCATGATACCGAAGAACGCGTTAACGTTGGCACCAGCACCCATTGTAAAGAAGTGGTGAACCCATACAACTAGTGAAAGAACACCAATTGCTACAGTTGCGTACACCATAGATTTGTAGCCGAACAACGCTTTGCGTGAGAACACAGCAGTAACTTCTGAGTAAATACCAAAAGCAGGTAATACCAAGATGTAAACTTCTGGGTGACCCCAAGTCCAAATCAAGTTTACATACAACATTGGGCTACCACCCATGTCATTTGTAAAGAAATGGAAGCCGAAGTAACGGTCAAGTGAAAGCATTGCAATAGTCGCAGTCAAAACTGGGAATGTTGCAACGATAAGCACTACAGTAACTAATGCAGTCCAAGTAAAAATAGGCATGTCCATAAGCTTCATGCCAGGCGCACGCATTTTGATGATGGTAACGAAGAAGTTAACACCAGTAAGAAGCGTACCTAGACCAGAAACCTGAAGTGCCCAGATATAGTAGTCTACACCTACACCTGGAGAGTATTCGATGCCAGAAAGTGGAGGGTAAGCCATCCAACCTGTTGCAGCGAATTCACCAATTGCAAGAGAAGCCATCATCAAGCCCGCAGCGCCGGCGAATAACCAGAAGCTAAGAGAGTTTAATAATGGGAATGCTACGTCACGTGCACCAATTTGAAGTGGTACAGCAACGTTCATTAAGCCAACAACTAGACCCATTGCTACGAAGAAGATCATGATTACGCCATGGGCAGTAAAGATCTGGTCATAGTGTTCTGGGTGTAAGTAACCTTCACCGCCACCTTTTGCAAGGAACAGTTGAAGACGCATCATAATCGCATCGGCAAAACCACGCACAAGCATGACAATTGACACGAGGATATACATGATACCAATTTTTTTATGGTCTACAGATGTGAACCATTCGTTCCACAAGTAGCCCCATTTTTTAAAGTAGGTGATACCAGCAACAATTGCGATACCGCCAAGGATCATCATTGCAACAGTAACCAACACGATTGGGTCGTGTGGAATTGCATCTGGTCCTAACTTACCTAATAAGCTCATGTCTTATTCCCCTGCAACAGTCGCATGTTCAACGCCTGCATGAGCTTCAGAAGCAGCAGCTTCGTGTCCAACAGTAGCTGTATGATCAGCACCGTGGTAGTTGCTCATGTATTTGTTAATCACTGATTCGAACAATTTAGGTTCAACTGAAGAATAGTAAGTCACTTGGTGTGGCTTAGTAGGGTAAGGCTTCATTGCTTCAGCTAGAGCCTTCTCTTCAGGAGTAGTTGCTTTGGCAACTAAAACTTCGATCTGGTGTTTAGAACGGTTGCCGTCACGTAAGGTTGCAAATTCAGCTTGGTCTAAAACAGTTTTTTGAACCGCTTCAGGATTAACTGAAGAACCATTACCAGCTTTAACAGCAGAAACCCATTCAGCAAACTGAGCATCAGTCACAGCATGTGCACGGAAGCGCATTTGTGAGAAGCCATAACCTGAATAGTTAGAAGAGAAACCACGGAAGCCTTCAGCAGGACTAGTTTCATCAGCTAATAAGTTCAAGTGAGTTTGCATACCTGCCATAGCATAAATCTGACCACCTAACGCCGGAATGAAAAATGAGTTCATTGTGAAGTTAGATGTTAAACGAAGGCTTACAGGAGTTTTCTCAGGGAAGCGGATCTCGTTTACAGTCGCGATGCCTTGTTCAGGGTAGATGAAGATCCATTTAAATTGTTCAGCAATAACTTGAACAGTTAAAGGAGCTTTATCTGACTCGAGTGGACGGTAAGGGTCATACTTGTGGGAACCCCACCAAGTTAACCAAGCTAAAATAGCGATAATAATTACGGGAATACCCCAAACTACAACTTCAATTGCAGTCGAGTGTGCCCAAGTAGGTGCATAGTCTGCATCTTTATTTGACGCGCGATATTTCCAACCAAACCAAAGAGCCATAAGTGCTGATGGAATAACTACCAACAACATTAGGTAGATCGCAGTAAGCATGAGGTTTGACTGACCTTCAGCAACTGGACCTTTTGAGTTTAGAAGTACCATATCACCACCACACCCAGTTAAGAGTGCAGCGATCGCAGATAAAGACAATACAGCTAAAATTGTTTGTCTCATTTTACAACCTCGGTGAAGAGTCCCATTCCCTAATTTTTAAAATTGGGATAGCGAATAAAGTGTCGCATGATTGTGATTTTTCAGATATGAAAAAAAGTTCACAATGATGTGACACCGCTACGTTGTAGGGCATTATGCCTGATATCGGCAAACTAAGCTATACATAAAGATGCTTTAAATGACTGTATTAAAACCCTATTTTGTTGGTCGGGATTGTGTTTTTTTTATCTGAATTTTATTTTAATTTCAATGTAATGCACAAAAAAGGGATGAGAAATTCATCCCTCAATAAAAGTGAAAGTTATTGGTTTATTACCTTGGTTTTTGCTAACTTGTCATGCAAAGTTTGACGCTTTTTACCGAAAATAAAAACGGAATCAATGATTGCGCTTAAAGGCATCGATAAAAAGTTCAAAAAAATAAATAAAACACTACGTAAAGTGAAGCCACGCATGAGGTTTACAGGTTGGCTGGTTTCGGCATCTACGATTTTAATTTTGGTGATTTTTTTACCAATACTTTGACCAGATTTAGCAATCAAATACGCTTGAATGAAAAGCATAATGAAGAGGTAAGCAAACATTGCAATCCAAGCTTGGTTGGGAAACATCTCAACCATTTGTGTTTGTAGTGCTTGTAAAACATTAGGGTCAGCATTTGGGGTCATCACAGCTTGCATAAACTGTTCATTTAGATTGGCAAATTGTGTCTTTTCACTTGGATTAAAAAATGCCGTTAAGATAAAAGTTGCCGGTATCCAAAGCAGTAAATCAACGATCTTAGCCAAAACACGTTTAGGAATACTTGCTAGGCTAGTTTGCAATTGTACAGCCTGAGGTTGTGTGTAGGTATTTGATGGCGTAGTTGTAGTTTGATTTGATTCGAATGCTGTCGGTGCTATATAACCTGCAGGCATATAAACCAACTGACCTTGAGTGAGTTCACCCAAAGCTTTCCATTCGGTCATACCTTGGTGCCAAACCAAGTCCGTGAGTAACACTTGTTGGCTCGCGAGCATTTGGTTAAGTTGTTCTAAGGTATAGGGACCAGCTTGTTGGTTATTTCGTGCCAAGTAAATCTGCATAAAACTAAAATCTCAAAAAACGTCTGTAAAAGTATAAATAAAAAAAAAGACCCACATGTGGGTCTTTTTTTAACACAGTTTATTAAGCTTGTTGAGCTTTTTCTTCAGAAAGGAAGAACCAAGTGTCTAATACTGAGTCTGGGTTAAGCGAAACAGACTCAATACCTTGTTCCATTAACCATTTAGCTAGGTCAGGGTGATCTGAAGGGCCTTGACCACAAATACCTACGTATTTGCCAGCTTTACGACAAGCATGGATTGCCATAGAAAGAAGTGCTTTAACGGCTGGATCACGTTCATCAAATAGGTGAGAAACGATACCAGAGTCACGGTCTAGACCGAGTGTTAACTGAGTTAAGTCGTTAGAACCGATAGAGAAACCGTCGAAGTGTTCAAGGAACTGTTCAGCCAATAATGCGTTAGTTGGAAGTTCACACATCATGATCACTTTAAGACCGTTTTCACCACGTTTAAGACCGTTAAGCGCTAACAATTCAATAACACGTTTCGCTTCAGCAACAGTACGTACGAAAGGAATCATGATTTGAATGTTAGTTAAGCCCATTTCGTCACGTGCTTTTTTCAGTGCGCGGCATTCAAGTTCGAAGCAGTCACGGAAATTGTCAGACACATAACGGCTTGCACCACGGAAGCCAAGCATTGGGTTTTCTTCTTCAGGTTCGTATAACTTACCACCGATTAAGTTTGCATATTCGTTTGACTTAAAGTCAGACATACGAACAATCACTGGTTTGTCAGCAAACGCTGCAGCAAGTGTAGAAATACCTTCAACTAGTTTTTCAACATAGAATTCGATAGGAGATGCATAACCCGCAGTACGTGACATTACAGCAGCACGAGTTTCACGTGGTAGGCTGTCAATATTAAGCAATGCTTTAGGATGCACGCCGATCATACGGTTGATGATGAACTCAAGACGAGCAAGACCAACACCTTCGTTAGGAATTTGAGCAAAGTCAAATGCGCGGTCAGGGTTACCTACGTTCATCATAATTTTGAACGGAAGTTTAGGCATAGATTCGATAGAATTGCGTTGGATTTCAAAGTCCAAAGCACCTTCGTAAATAAAGCCTGTGTCACCTTCAGCACAAGAAACAGTCACTTCTTGACCGTCAGTCAATACTTCAGTCGCATTACCACAACCTACGATTGCAGGAACACCAAGCTCGCGTGCAATAATCGCAGCGTGACAAGTACGGCCACCACGGTTAGTGACAATCGCAGCTGCACGTTTCATTACTGGTTCCCAATCTGGGTCAGTCATGTCAGATACAAGTACGTCGCCGTCTTGAACTTTGTCCATTTCTTTGATCGAAGTCACGATACGAACGCGACCAGAACCAATACGTTGACCGATTGAACGACCTTCACAAATCACATTACCTTTTTGCTTAAGCAGGTAACGCTCCATTGTGCCCACGTTTTGGCGGCTCTTCACAGTTTCAGGACGTGCTTGAACGATATAGATTTGGCCATCATCGCCATCTTTCGCCCATTCGATGTCCATTGCTGAACCGTAATGGTTTTCAATGATCAATGCTTGTTTAGCAAGTTCTTGAAGTTCGTGGTCATTTAAAGCGAATTGTTGACGATCTGCTTTTTCAACGTCTACAACAACCACTGACTTACCTGCAGCACCTTCTTCACCATAAATCATTTTTTGGTGTTTAGAACCAAGGTTACGACGTAATACAGCGTGTTTGCCTGCATTTAAAAGTGGTTTAGATACATAGAATTCGTCAGGGTTTACAGCACCTTGTACAACCATTTCACCCAAGCCATAAGAAGCTGTGATGAAAACTGCGTCGCGGAAACCAGATTCTGTATCTAGTGTAAACATTACACCAGCTGCACCTGTTTCAGAGCGAACCATGCGTTGAACACCTGCAGATAACGCAACGACGTCATGTGCGAAGTTTTGGTGTACACGGTAAGAAATTGCGCGGTCGTTATAAAGTGAAGCAAATACTTCTTTAATCGCAATAAGGACGTTGTCGATACCACGGATGTTCAAGAAAGTTTCTTGTTGGCCAGCAAATGAAGCATCTGGTAAGTCTTCTGCTGTTGCAGATGAGCGAACGGCAACCGCGATATCAGGGTTGCCGTTTGAAAGAGCTGTGAAAGCCTCACGAATTTCTGTTTCAAGTTCAGCTGTAAGCGGAGTGTCTACAATCCATTGACGGATTTTTGCACCAGTTTCAGCAAGTGCATTTACATCGTCAACATTGAGTGCAGCAAGTTCAGCGTTAATTTTAGCGTTTAGGCCACTTTGCTCGAGGAATTCACGATATGCTTGAGCTGTAGTAGCAAAACCACCAGGAACAGATACACCAGCATTTGCTAGATGGCTGATCATTTCACCTAATGATGAGTTTTTACCACCCACGAGTTCTACGTCGTGTTTCCCTAATTTTTCTAGACCAATTACGCGCGCTTCCAAAGTTGTTACTCCACTTTTGCAGTATTAATCACTATCTTGGCATGAAATTATAACAAATTACTTAGCATTCTAAATTTACTAAGTGACAGTCATGTAAGATGGTTTACTATAAAGATTATATAGCACTAAGACAAATTTTGGAGGAGAATTTTAATGTCAGAAGGTAAACAGATTCAGCGTAGTGTTTTCTTTGTTTCGGATGGTACCGCGATTACTGCAGAAACCCTTGGACACTCACTGTTAGCCCAGTTCCCTCATGTAGATTTTGACATTCATATTATTCCATATATTACCTCTGAAGAAGCAGCTACAAATGTGGTTGCAGAGATCAATCTTAGAGCGCAGCAAGACGGTCAAAAGCCTTTGGTGTTTGATACCCTTGTAGACCCGTATGTACGTGATATTATTAATACTGCAAATGCAATAAATCTTGATGTTTTTGAAGGGCTTATTAGTAAATTGTCGGACGAGTTGGGTACAGCTCCTACGACTTTAGTCGGTCAGACCCATGCAGTAACAGATTCTGAGTCTTATAAAGCACGTATTGATGCGGTGCATTTTGCTTTAGATAACGATGATGGGGCACGTACTCGTCATTATGATAAAGCTGATTTGATTTTAATCGGGGTATCACGTTCGGGTAAAACACCAACTTCCATCTACCTCTCTTTGCAATTTGGTATTCGTGTAGCTAATTATCCTTTGACAGAAGAAGATTTGGATGACAACCGTTTACCTGCAGTTTTACGTGAGCACAAACATAAGTTGTTTGGCTTGATGATTGATGCAGAGCGCCTTGTAGCAATTCGTTCAGAGCGTAAGGCCAATAGTCGTTATGCAAGTTTTAGTCAGTGCCAGATGGAACTACGTGCGATTGAAGGTATTTATATTTCTGAAGGAATCAAATACTTAAACGTGTCTGAAATGTCGATTGAAGAAATTTCAACACGTGTTTTACAAATGACCGGACTGAAGCGTCGCATTGGTTAAGTGTAAATTGAGCCACTTTGGTGGCTCTTCTGATAATAATAAATTACCGTATAAATTATATAAAAATAGTATTAATTTCTGGTTTGTTATACTTTTAATGAATGATAAATATTTAAGATATTGATGAAAATTTTCCTCAATATTTAGACTTAAATTTTTAAGCAATTTTTGCATTCATTTGTGTACCAATTCGATAAATTTCTTTGCCTAAAAATTTATAAAATATGGCCAAATTGACAGCACAAATCTTTTATAAAAATCTGTGTTTTGCTGTATTTTTATCTATGAATTAAGCCTGAATAATCCACTTGATATGAGTTGTGTAAATACAAGATTTAGCTGATATGGTTTAATATTTAATCAATTTTTCAAAAATACTGATTTAAATGCTAAAAAAATAGGCAGAAAATAGAATAAAAAATAATCAAACAGTTGCTTTTGGGTGCTAAATATAAAGAAATGGCACCATTTATTTAATTGATGTGAGTGAAAAATATTCAAATTGATAACATTTAGGCTTTAAAAGCTGATATGAAGTAATATTAAAATTGGATTTTTAGCTGTTATTTTCCTATTGAATATAGATTAGAGCATAAGTAAATGTTGGCTGAACATGAGCATCGGTATAAATTTTCCAACTTATAGTTAGGGATTAAAAGAGTTGTGTAAGACAAAATTAAGCGACTGAAAATTTATTAGTTTGAAATAAAATTTTCATGAAGAATTGATCATAACTATTCAAAATTGCACGTCTATAAACTCGCTGTAGCTGCTGGTGCAGGTCGGAAGCATGATTTAAGTCTGAGAGCTGAAAAAGCATGTAGCACGATTAAAGCTATTTTCATTTATGGATTTTTAAGAATCCTTAGCCTTATCGAATGAAAGTATCCAATATAGTAGGGGAGCTACCAAAAGCCGCCAGAGATGGCTTTTGATATTGTGATTTTTGATTAATCGGATAAATTATAGTAAATGTTATGTGAAAATCATTTCATTGTAATTACTTTTCTTTAGGCTGGTTAGATTCGCTGCGCACAATGACATCACACTCAAACGTATGCTCATCTAAAGCCGTGATTGAATTACTCTGAATTTTTGCAATTGGCCAAGTGTTTAAGATGCAGTTTGGCTGCTGTAATGCTGCATAATAATGATCAGATTTTAGGAAGGTTTTGTTCTGAATTGCGGTATTTGGACTGAGTAAATGTCTTAACCAATGGTTCGGCACTTGATCTTCTAAAAACCGAATCGCCAAAATACTCTTAATACGATTGCTAAATAAACGTCGATTTTTTGCAATCAGTGGGTGCTGGATTAATTTATTCAGTAGACGTTCGGTGCGTGGTAAGACAAATTGCGGTTTGATTTGATAGACCATGATGTTATCTGCAACCTGACATAGATGATGTAGTTCAGAGACCACATGCTGATCTATCCCAATAATGGCGATTTTTTGATTCTTAAAATCATAATCTTTGATCTGTTCTGAACCGATGATCGTTCCACGAAAGTGTTCAAAATCCTCTAGATGATTATTAAAAATATGGTGGGTTGCATCCTGCTTGTTGGCCATATTTATTCCTTATCTTTTGTTTTTTTAGTTGAGTCTTAGATAAGAATATATTCTGTGATGAGCCACTTGGCGTAAAGCGTTATTTCAGTCTGAAGAGTCATGCAATTTGTGTAGAATTGATTTGCTTGGCCCTTGTCATTTATACATTTCTAGGAGTGAACTGATTTTTTTATGCGTTGTAGTTCATTAACCGCTCAAGCAGATCGATAAAACAATGAGCGACCTGCATGAACAGCTTTTGAGATCTATAAATTTTGTGAGTTTTAAAGTGGTTCATCATCTGATGAGTTATAGTCAAGCTGACTCGTGGTTGAATGTTTAAGTTCGGGTTGGTCGGTATGTGTACGTAAATAGTCCATATCACGAATATTTTTTTGTACAGCAACTGCACCAAACAGACTCATTAGGAAAGCCATCATGTAAAAACCTTTTTCACTTAATGCCAGTTCAGCATTCCATAGACCAATGGCAAGAAGTACGAGGCAAATAATGACGGATGCCCAGCACAGTCCAAAGTAGATTGCAGTGACATGCATTCCTTCTAAACGGTCACGAATGATTTTTTGTAGTGAAACCGATGAAAATAATCCATAAAGCAATAAAATGAGATAAAAGCCTTTTTCATTCAACATCATATTTGCATTGAATAAACCTATGCAAAACACCACAGCGCCTAAGATCAGTGCACACCAACTTGCTGCGATAAATGCGGGTGTGGGTTTATTAATATATTGGCTCATCTGCTTATTTTTCTCTTTGTTTTGCTTATGTTTAATATTTATACAGCAATAAAAATGAGTAAAGCAATTATTTCGTTGAGGCAATGATGGTTTTTAAGTACAGGTTTGGTCGTTGTTAGCCGAAACCATATTATCTGTTGACTGCTATCCGTCTAAAGAGCCACAAAAGACGCAATCACAATTCTACCTTTAGACGGATTAAACGCTTGGATTAGATCATTAAGTTTAGAGTCTTAAGCGAGATCATTTTTGATTTGCATTAAACGCTCGAAGTTTTCAATGCGCTTATCGGTATCGTAAATGTCGCAGGTGAAAATAAATTCATCAACGTCATATTTGGTGAGTAGGTTTTCTAAACCTGCTCGAATGGTTGCATTTGAACCGACTTGTCCCATAGCGTAGAAATTATCAACAGACATTTTCTCTGCAGCAGACCATAAGCCTTGCATACTGTCGACTGGAGCTTTGAGTTTTAAACTTTGACCGCGCATTAAACCTAAAACCCGTTGGTAAGCACTTGTTGCCAGATATTCTGCTTCTTCATCTGTTTCAGCAACAACCGTTGGTACGCCCATAGAGACATAAGGTTGATCTAAATATTCGGATGCTTGGAAATTCTCACGATATAGCTGAATTGCTTGTCCAAGCATGCGTGGTGCGAAATGTGAAGCAAAAGAATAGGGTAGACCTAAACGTGCAGCGAGTTGTGCACTGAACAGACTTGAACCTAAAAGCCATACAGGAACATGTGTATTTTGTCCCGGTGTAGCAATGATGCGCTGCTGTGGCTCAGGTGCTTTAAAGTATTGCAATATCTCAAGGACATCTTGTGGAAATTGATCTTCGGTTTCCTGACGGCCACGGCGTAAAGCGCGCATGGTGGTTTGGTCGGTACCTGGTGCCCGACCTAAGCCGAGTTCAATGCGGCCAGGATATAGCGTTTCAAGCGTGCCAAATTGTTCAGCGACAACCAACGGCGCATGGTTAGGCAACATAATCCCGCCTGAACCGAGCTTGATAGATTGTGTATTTGCTAGGAGATAACCGAGTAAAACCGCAGTTGCAGAACTTGCGATGCCGTCCATATTGTGGTGTTCGGCTAACCATAGACGCTCATAGCCAAGTTGTTCTGCTTTCTGTGCTAACTGGAGTGCATGTTTGAGTGAAAATTCGATGGTTTTATCATCTCGAACAGGTGCGAGTTCAAGTATTGAAAATTTTGTATCGGCTAGAGTACGCATGTTTTCTCTCAGAGATCTTTATATCGAAATAATACGATATAAAAAGCTGAATGTATATCGAATAAATTCGATATGGTGTGGGGCGGTGTAAAAAGACAACTTTAGATATATCTAAACTTTTTTTATATACAAAAAAAGCACCCGAAGGTGCTGATTTTTTTCCATTGAAATATATCGATTAACGTTTACCGTTTTTGTACCAACCTAAGTGACGACCATTGTCTCCACGGTAGCCTCGGTCGTTGTAGCTATAATTATTGGTACGATAGCCACGGTTGTTATAACGACGGTCATAGCGATCATCATAACGACCATTATAACGGTCATCATAGCGACGGTCTTCAGACACTTTTTTACCTAGTGCAGAACCACCAGCTGAACCAAGTGCAGCACCGATATAACCACCGTTTGTGCCGCCCATGTTTTTACCTACGGTATAACCACCTGCGCCACCAAGTGCACCACCGATGATGGCACCATTACGGTCACGTTTGTTTGCCGATGCTGCTGCACCTGCACCGCCACCAATTGCTGAACCAATCATTGCGCCAGTTTGGCCGCCAACTTGGTTACCGATTGCTGCACCAACAACACCACCTAAAGCAGATGTTAATGCAGTATTGGTGCTATTACCTGCATGTGTTGCAGTCATAGTAAGTGCTGAAGCGGCAATTGCTGCACTGAATAGAATTTTATTAATTTTCATTTTTAAACTCCTTACGAAGCATGATGTTTATCTGTTGATATCAATATATGAAAACACATAGCGAATATTTGGAGCGTAATGTGAAATAAAATACGTATTCCGTTGCTGCAATGTAAATTTTGCACTTTATTTCTACATGATTGATTACATGGATAGAGTGGATCAACTCTACATATTTGAGGTGCAATAAATAAAGTTGTATTTATCATTTGCAAAAAGGCGATACATAAAAAAAGCACCCGAAGGTGCTATTTTCACTATTCAATAAGGACTCACTAATTTTGAATTAGTGACGACGACGGTAACGTTTTTTGTATTTACGTTCTTGCTGTTTGTCGTAAGCTTTGTCTTTAGAGATTTTATTACCTAGAGCAGCACCACCAGCAGCACCTAGTGCAGAGCCGATGTAACCACCGTTTGTACCGCCCATGCTTTTACCAACGGTATAACCTGTACCACCACCTAAAGCACCGCCGATAGCAGATTCTGTACGGTTACGTTTATTACTTGCTACTGCAGCACCACCAGCACCACCAAGAGCGGCACCAATTGTAGCGCCGGTATTACCGCCCATGTTTTTACCAATTGCAGTACCTGCAACACTACCTAATGCACTAGCTGCAGCAACGCGAGTTGTACTATCTGCATTTGCAGATACAGTGAACATAGAAGCAGTTGCTAGAGTGGCTGTCATTAAAAGAGTATTCAGTTTCATAGTTCACTCCATGTCCTTCATAAACGCGAGGACTTTTCTTAATCATGTCGATGGCAGTAAATGTAACAAAACTATTCGCTATAAATATGGAGAGCTTTCTCTTTATTTGGTGATTTGAGTGTCTAGTTTGTATAAGTTTTATTAATATTGTGAAAAAAATGGTCGAATGCAGAAAATCTGTACGACTTTGTGGAGAAAGGTAGGAGTGATGAAGTTCACACTTTGATATTTAGGGTCATTGATAGGCCAAAAAACAATATATATGTCATTTCAGACCCATTATCGGTACACTAGCCCCATTATTTTGAATTTTGGCATATCCGTGAAAGTTTAGCGGTAGAGCCTGTGTATTGAGATTTTTTGAAAAATGAAAGAATCGTTACGTTTACGATTAGATCAGCTCTCTGACCGTCACGAAGAATTAAATGCATTACTCGCAGATGTAGAAGTCATTTCAGACAACAAACGTTTCCGTCAGTTGTCACGTGAGCATAGTGATTTATCTGAAATCACTGAAGTTTGGAAAAAATACCGTCAAGCAGAAGAAGATATTGAGACTGCTGAAGTAATGATGACGGATCCAGATTTTAAAGAAATGGCCGTTGAGGAAATCAAAGAAAATAAAGCTTTGATCGGTCAGCTTGAAGCAGACTTAAACATTCTGATGATTCCAAAAGATCCGAATGATGCGAACTCTGCTTATTTAGAAATTCGTGCCGGAACAGGTGGTGACGAAGCTGCAATTTTCTCTGGTGACTTGTATCGAATGTACAGTAAATATGCTGAATCACAAGGTTGGCGTATTGAAGTGTTGTCTGAAAATGACGGCGAACATGGCGGTTATAAAGAAGTGATTTGCCTCATCAATGGTGAAGGCGTATATGGTCGTTTGAAATTTGAAAGTGGTGCACATCGTGTACAGCGTGTTCCTGCAACAGAGTCACAAGGTCGTGTTCATACTTCGGCATGTACTGTTGCGATTTTGCCGGAAATTGATGTAGACACAAGTGTTGAAATTAATCCTTCAGAATTACGTATCGATACCTATCGTGCATCTGGTGCGGGTGGTCAGCACATTAACAAAACTGACTCTGCGGTGCGTATTACCCATATACCAACGGGTACAGTTGTAGAATGTCAGGATGAACGTTCACAACATAAAAACAAAGCCAAAGCGATGGCGTTATTAGTTTCTCGTTTAGAAAATGCCAAACGTGCGGCGGCAGATGCAGCGACATCTGAAATGCGACGTGACTTGGTGGGTTCTGGTGACCGTTCTGAGCGTATTCGTACCTATAACTATCCACAAGGCCGTATGACTGATCATCGTATTAATTTAACTTTGTATAAGTTAGATGCTGTGATGGAAGGTGATTTGACTGAACTGCTAGATAGTTTGCATCGTGAATATCAAGCCGATCAGTTGGCGTTATTAGCACAGCAGAATGGTGGCTAATGAATATTGCAGAGGCTTTGGCCTATCGTGGGGAACCTGAAAGTTATGAACGTCAGGAAAATGCGTGGTTGTTAGAGCATATCACCAAGATTGATTCTTTTGATTTAATCATGAAAAAGGATCAAGAATTAACAGCTGAGCAAGAACAACAATATGTCGCATCACTTGCACGTATTGCAGCAGGTGAGCCTTTGGCTTATGTCACAGGTTCTCAGCCATTTTGGACGCTAGACTTAAAAGTGACTAAAGACACTTTGGTGCCACGTCCTGATACGGAAGTACTCGTTGAAACTGTACTGCGTTTAGAACTTCCTGAAGATGCTCGTGTGGTGGATTTAGGAACAGGAACTGGTGCTGTAGCCTTGTCATTAGCCAGTGAACGTCCAGATTGGTCAATTGTGGCTTCGGATATTTACGAACCTACATTGGAAGTTGCTGAATTTAATGCCAAAAAGCATGATCTTGAACATGTGCAGTTTGTCTTAGGTTCTTGGTTGAAACCCTTTGGTCGTGCTTTCTTTGATGTAATTGTGTCAAATCCGCCGTATATCGATGCTGATGATGTACACATGAAGGATTTGGCAACAGAGCCTGAACGTGCTTTGGTTGCAGATAATCATGGGCTTGCAGATCTTGAGCAAATCATTCTTCAAGCCAAAAAACATTTAACCGTGAATGGTTGGGTGGTGCTCGAACATGGTTATGACCAAGGGGAAGCGGTCAGACATTTGTTCTTACAAGCTGGGTATCGAAATGTTCGGACTGTAAAAGATTATGGTGGCAATGACCGTGTCAGTTTAGGCCAGTGGCAACACTGATTTGGTGTTAGAGAAATAGTCAAAAATAAAGCGCATTGAATGCGCTTTATTTTATTTTTTTTTCAATTCACATGTGAATATTTGCATGTGTGCATTTGCAAGTGTGGAAAAATACGTTACTTCACCACATCACGCCAACGCAATACATATTGTTCTAGATATTTCATCAGGCTATCGGTGATTTTCCCTAAGAGCGCCAATAGAATAATGGCAATAATTACGATATCTGGACGTGAGGTTTCACGACCATCACTGAGCAAATAGCCAATACCTTGCGTGGCTGCAATCAGCTCTGCTGCAATCATAAACATCCACGCCAAACTTAAACTATTGCGTAAGCCTGTAAGTATACCCGGTGATGCTGCAGGTAAAATAATCTCACGAATCTGCCTGAAATATTTCAAACGATAAACTTGAGCAACTTCAATGAGTTTTCGGTCTACACCTTGAATTGCTGCAACGGTATTTGTATAGGTCGGGAAAAAAGCACCTATGGCAATGAGGGTGATTTTTGATGATTCATCAATACCTAACCATAAGAGCAGTAAGGGAATCCATGCCAAACTAGGGATAGATTTAATTGCTGAAAATGTAGGTTCCAAAAATGCTTCGGCTTGTTTGTTCAAACCGACCAAGAGTGCAAAAATCAGAGCAAGTCCGCTACCAATAAAAAAGCCTAAAAATACCCGCCAAGTACTAGTCCAGATATGCTGCCAAAGTTCACCTTCAGATAACTCTATAAATGACTGCCAAAGACTACTCGGAGCGGGGAGTAGATACGGTTCGATAACACCATTTTTGACCAAGATTTCACATAGCAGCAATAAAACCACAGGTAGAGCAAGACCTTTTAAAATCAAGATCAACTTGGGTTTTATATGGTTTGATGAATCGGAAGCGGTCGAAACCGCTGTATCGATTTTGGGTTGAGTTAGTGATGATGACATGTTATTTCACAACCTTTTTCGCATAACGTGCATCAAAAAGTTGGTCAATGACTTGATTGACATTGGTTCCTTTACGAACTAAATCTTCCTCAGTCAAAATCGTGCCAGATTTCTTTAAAGCAGCAATATGTTTAGCTGTTGGGATATTTTGATTAAAGTTGGTACGACTCAACTGGAGCTTGGCAACAGCCAATGGAAGCTTGGACTCACGTGCCAATAATTGGGCTAATTTATCTGGATTGGCTTTGGCCCATTGTCGTGCTTGTTCATAGGCTTTAATCACAGCTTCAACAGCTTCAGGACTTTGCTGGCTAAATTGTTGTTTGGTACTTAAAACGCTATAGCTGTTAAAACCCACATTTCGATAAAGCAAACGCGCGCCTGATTGTACCTGTGCCGATGCCATGAGTGGATCTAATCCCGCCCATGCATCGACTTGACCACTTTCTAAAGCTGTTTTTCCATCAGGATGTTGTAAATGTACCAATTGCACATCACGTTTATTGAGGCCGACTGTTTCCAACGACTGCAAAGTAAACATGAATGGATCGGTTCCTTTGGTCGCTGCAATTTTTTTGCCTTTGAGGTCTTTCAGACTTTTAATCGGAGAGTTTTTTGCCACAAGCAATGCCGTCCATTCAGGCTGTGACTGGATATATACGGTTTTAATCGGACTGCCATTGGCACGACTCAAAACGGCTGCGAGTCCTGCCGTTGAGGCAAAATCCACACTGCCACTATTCAGATATTCGAGTGAGCGATTACTACCTTGGCTAAAGACCCATTTAATTTGTGTTTTGGGTAATGCTTTTTCTAAGAGTTTTTGTTCCTTCACCACTAAACTGGTCGGTGCATAGTAGGCATAATCCAGTTTAAGTGTCGAAGGAATAGCAGCAAAGATAGAGCTACTGAATAGGCTGAATGTCAGCGTAGAAAAAATTAGTTTTGAGCTTTTAAATAGGGAAGTCATATCGTTCACAATCAAGTGTTGAATTATGAGCACATAGATACGACGGAAATATTTCAGAAACAAAACAGAATAAATGCTAAGAATAATAGAAATCGAGATAAGCGTATAAATCAAATATAGGTATTTGATTTAAAATACTTTATTGGATTTAATTGTGATGAAATTTCGTTATATAAATTAATGTGTAAACTTGCATGAAAAATGCTTAGATATTTTAGTGTAAAGAATATTCAAAAATTATAGTGAATTACAGACTTAAAATAACTTTTCCAATAAAAAAGCAGCTTTCGCTGCTTTTTATATGTGATCAATACTTACATTGGGTAATCTTGTAAGCTATCGAAAACTTCAACTTGTTCTAAAGCTGCTGTTTCTACTGCAAGACAGTAAGCAATAATTTTTGCAGTTGCACTCACTAAATTTTCATCTTTTAGATTTGCACCCGCTTGAATTGCTTCAATGTCATCCGCTTGAATATCCAGCGCATGAGCAACTTCAACTGCATTTTCAGTGCTAAAAAATTGTGAGATTAAATTTTGCAAATCGATATCTGCGACAGTTTTAAGCTGTTCATGAAACAGGTCATCAATTGCGTCAATCTGAGTGAAAAGAGAATCTGAAAAGTTTTGAACAAGTTGTTGTTCAAGAACATCAATCATCTTAAGCATAGGAAAGCCTTTCAAGGAGATGCAGGAGAATTGGAAAATAAATAAGCAAAGCGCTTTAAATTGAGTGAAAAATAACCTAATTAGACTAAAGTAGCAATCACTCAAGGATGAATGGTCAGTCTATTTATTGAATGTTTTTAAGTTATTGATTTTCTATTAATTAGATGAATATTGAATTTATAAATAGTGAATATCAAATTTTAGGCCTTGAATTCAGGCGCATTATTTTGTCGATACGCACCGGGACTGACGCCTGTCCATTTTTTAAAAGCCCGATGGAAAGCACTCGGATCATGAAAATTCAGTTCTTCACTGATATCTTGCAAGCTTTTATCGGTATGGGTTAAAAAATCGATGGCGGTATCTCGTCGGATATCATTTTTGAGTTGTTGATAACTCACACCTTCACTTTTAAGACGGCGATGCATCGTGGCTTCCGACATATTCATTTTGACCGCCAACTCATAAAACTCTAACCATTCAGCAGGAGGAACGTCTAACAGTTGTTTACGAATTTGGCTGCTAAGTGCATACGGGTTTTTAAAGCGCACCAAGAGGTTTTCAGGTGTTTGTTGTAAGAATTGATACCACGAACGTGTATCTTGTTTGATTGGCAGGCTTAAATAACTGGCATCGAGCTGTATATAGTTTTGACTGGCTTGGTAATGAATATTTTCACAGAAGCGGACTTTATAGTCGTGATCATCAAGTGGTGCATCACATTTAAATTGGATTTGGTTTAATAAAATCCGTTGACCACTTAGCCAGCACAGTAGCGTATGGATGAGCATTAAATATGTGGCATAGCTGAACATGCGTTTAGGCGCATGTTGGTCATAGATCACGATATAAGCAAAGTGATCTTCAATAGTTAAATCACTATGCAAGTCATCTAAAACCAGATTTAAAAATTGTAGGATTTGCTTGAGTGCATCACCCAAGGTGCTGTTATGCATGACCATTTTCGACAGTAGCTTAAAACTGCCACGTCGCATGGCATGCCGATCCATGCCAAAAAATTCATCATCCATCACATCTGCAAGATGAGTCCATAAAGCCGCATATTGTGATACAGAAACTCTGGTTTTACGCGATAGCAGTAACTCTGAGGGTATACCCGCCTTTTGTAAAATAGCAGAAATATCAAAGTGCTTTTTTTGCGCATCGTGTAATGCTTCATGCACCAAGTCGATAGAAATCGTCCCTTTACTGTATTCGAGTCCATGCTTCGGCATATGTGCGGATAGGTCCTTGTTCAGAATTGTCCAAATACATCAGAAAAGATGCAACATTTGGAAATTGTACTGAATAAATTCTCTGTTTACTCTGCATCTTAAGTCGAATTTAAAACAAGATATCGTAAATAGGGAAATGCTATGGACATTAAAGGAAAAGTTTTTGTTGTGACAGGTGGTGCATCAGGACTAGGCGCTGCGACAGCAACACATCTGATTGGCTTGGGTGCCAAAGTGATTATTGTGGATATGAATCATGAGCATGGCGAAGCGATGCAACGTCAACTGGGTGATCATGCCAAATTTGTTCAATTGGATGTTACCGATGAACAAGCGGTCGGCGCTTTCTTTGCACAAGTTGAAGCGGAATTTGGTCAACTTAATGGCTTAGTGAACTGCGCAGGTATCGCACCCTCTGCAAAAGTTTTAGGTCGTGACGGATTACATGATTTGGCGATGTTCCAAAAAGTATTAAATATAAATGTTTCAGGTACATTCAATATGCTGCGCTATGCGGCACAACTGATTGCTAAATATGAATTAAAAGCGGGTGAAGAAGAGCGTGGGGTGATTGTGAATACGGCGTCGGTTGCGGCTTTCGATGGTCAAATTGGTCAGTCGGCTTATGCAGCATCCAAAGGGGCAGTGGTTGCAATGACATTACCTCTTGCACGTGAGCTTGCACGTGAATCAATCCGTGTGATGACCATTGCTCCGGGTATTATGGAAACGCCGATGCTCAAAGGCTTAGCACAAAATGTACAAGATGCTTTGGGGCAAATGGTGCCTTTCCCACCACGTTTAGCAAAACCACAAGAGTTTGCAAAATTAGTGACACATATTTTTGAAAATGCCTATCTCAATGGCGAAGTGATTCGTCTTGATGGCGCGATTCGTATGCAGCCTAAATAGTTATTTATTAAAACTGCTTATTCTGGCTTCTACGAAGGAGTCTGATCGAGAATAACTTTGTTGACAGTAGTTCATCTCGTTACTTTTGTTTCGGCAAAAGTAACCAAAACCATTGTCATTTGCAAAACTCGTCATCAAATATTTATTGATTTACAGGTCGCAGAAACATTAGAGATTAATGGCGTCTTGCCTCAGACAGTTGCAAATGACGTCGTCGTGTATCCAACTTTGCTTTATACAGCCAAAGTATTTTTAATTCCGCAGTTATCCAAAATTTAAAGCTATACGCGCTATAAAAGATTTAGAAAAGGAAGTCTCATGATTTTAAATGATGAACAAAAAATGGTTCAGGACATGATGCGAAGCTATTCGCAAGAAAAACTGAAACCAACGGCAGCTGAGCGTGACAAAACGGCAGCATTTCCTGAACAAGAACTTAAGGAACTGGGTGAGCTAGGTGCTTTAGGCATGACGGTTTCGGATGAATGGGGTGGTGCAGGTTTAGACTATGTGTCTTTGGTTGTTGCCTTAGAAGAAATTGCTGCTGGCGATGGTGCGATTTCGACGATTGTCAGCGTACAAAACTCACTGCCATGTGGCATTACGCAACGTTATGGTACAGAAGCACAAAAAGAAAAATACTTAAAAAAATTAGCCACTGGCGAATGGTTAGGTTGTTTTTGCCTAACAGAACCACAAGTGGGTTCAGATGCGAGTGCATTGGAATGTAAAGCGGAGCGTGATGGTGATGAGTGGGTGTTAAATGGCACCAAGCAATTTATTACTACAGGAAAACATGCCCAAGTAGCCTTGGTTTTTGCGGTAACGGATAAGTCTGCAGGTAAAAAAGGGATTTCGTGCTTTTTAGTACCAACGGATGCACCGGGTTATATCGTATCGCGATTAGAAGACAAAATGGGTCAGCATTGTTCCGATACAGCAACTATTGTTTTAGATGACTGTCGTATTCCTGCGGATAGTCTTTTAGGGCAAGAGGGTGAAGGCTATAAAATTGCCTTATCGAACTTAGAGTCAGGTCGAATTGGTATTGCAGCGCAGTCTGTGGGTATGGCCCGTGCGGCATTAGATGCAGCCGTTGAATATGCTAATGAACGAAAGGCATTTGGGGTGGAGATTGTTCAGCATCAAGCCGTGGCATTTCGCCTCGCGGATATGGCCACCCAAATTGAGGCAGCACGCCAGTTAATTTTCCATGCAGCGACGTTAAAAGATGCAGGTTTTCCATGCTTAAAAGAAGCCTCGATGGCGAAACTTTTTGCATCGACGATGGCTGAACGGGTGTGTTCAGATGCCATTCAAATCCATGGAGGCTACGGTTATGTATCTGATTTCCCAGTTGAACGCATTTATCGTGATGTGCGTGTCAGTCAAATCTATGAAGGTGCATCGGACATTCAGCGGCTGGTGATTGCACGTGAAGTCACCAAAGGGTGAAAGGTTAAAAAATAGACTTTAGTCGATGTTCAAACCCTGCAATGGCGTTGATGGTTATGGAAATTGCAGGGCACATCCAAACATGGTTATCTAGGTATAGACAGTCTAAGAATAGGTAATTTACGAATAGATTGTCGAAGAGTATAAGTTTCAAAACTAAAAAACCGACATTGCAATCGGTGTATAGAAAAGCAGTAAAAGCAGATGTGGCAAAGGAATCGTCACTAGTACGCAGCGGTACAACAACAAGATCAATAAACCTCAAAGTCTTGCACTTTGAATCATAGAGAACAGGATAGGAATTGTCGTCATGAAGACACTAGAACAAGCATATCGTGATTTTAATTTTGAAAAAATGGTTGCAGAACAATTGGTCGGTACGCCAAGTTCAATCAATGCTTATGATGAATGTTGTGGGCGCTATGTTGGGCAAAATCGAACTGCACTGATCTGGGAAGGTAAAAATGGTGAATCTGAACAATGGACTTTTGAGCAATTAGATTTAGCTTCTGCACAATTGGCGAATTATTATCAGCGCATTGGGCTAAAAGCAGGTGATTGCATTGCAGGTCTATTACCCCGTACTGCAGAGTTATTGATTACTATTTTGGCAACATGGCGTATAGGGGCAATTTATCAGCCTTTGTTTACGGCATTTGAGTCCAAAGCGATTGAGCATCGGGTGCAAACTGCGGGAACAAAGCTGATTGTAACCAACACTGAGCAACGATCAAAACTTAATCACATTGATTTACCGCATATTTTAAACGTACATGCCGATCAAGCAATTCAAACAGATCCTGACTTTTGGTCAGAGTTGCAATTGCATGACGCCACATTTAACTCAGTTCCCCGTTCATTTGACGATGAATTTTTAATGATGTTTACATCGGGAACGACCGGTTTAGCCAAGTCTGTACCTGTGCCACACAAAGCGTTATTGGCATTTAAAGGGTATATGACACATGCGGTTGATTTGCGTGATGAAGATTCATTTTGGAATTTGGCAGATCCGGGTTGGGCTTATGGTTTGTACTATGGAATTGCAGGGCCATTAAGTTTAGGACACAGCATTATTATGGATGAACGTGCTTTTAGTGTTGATCATGCACTTCAAGTCATCAAAAAATATAAAGTCAGTAATTTGACCGGTTCACCAACGGCATTTCGTATGTTCTTTGGTTTTAAAGAAAAATTTGATGAATCCCTAAAATCACATTTACGGGTTGTGAGTAGTGCAGGAGAGCCACTAACGCCCGAAGTGATTCAATGGTTTAATCACGATTTAAACGTCAATATTTATGACCAATATGGGCAAACAGAACTCGGTATGGTGATTGCAAATCATCATGCTTTAGAACACTACAAAAAAGTGGGTTCAGCCGGTTTTGCTATACCGGGCCATCGTTTCGCGGTGCTTAATAAAGACTATCAAGAAATTGAACGTGGTGGCATTGGAACATTGGCATTAGACTGGTCGCAATCTCCACTCATGTGGTTCACAGGCTATGGTGGCAATAACCGTAAAGCCTTTGTCGGGAACTACTATTTAACCGGTGATACCGTTCGTTTAAACGAAGAAGGCGGCATTGATTTTGTAGGTCGTGCAGACGATGTCATTACAACGTCAGGCTATCGTGTTGGGCCTTTCGATGTGGAAAGCACATTATTAGAATGTGAAGAGGTTTTAGAATCAGCAGTTGTCGGTAAGCCTGATCCTGAGCGAACTGAATTAGTCAAAGCTTTTGTGGTATTGAAACCACAATATCAAGCAAGTTCTGAACTCATGGATAAACTACAAGCCTATGTACGATCTCGTTTATCCAAACATGCTTATCCAAAAGAAATTGAATTTGTAGATGGATTGCCTAAAACATCGAGTGGAAAAATCCAACGTAATTTATTGAAGCAACAAGAAGTGGCCAAAACGCAATTAATTCAAAAGGTCAGTTGAGTCAATTTATATACGCAAAAAAGGCTGCTTGATGCAGCCTTTTTGAAATTGATATTTGAGCTGGTGAAACCATTCATTCGAGATCATATATGTATTTGACTAACTATGGGACAATCCAAATTAACCTAAAATTAAAGCATTAATTCGAATCAATAAAATCATTTATTTTAAGTTCAGGGTATTATGTTCAGTATCAAGTTCTTGAGTTTTACCCGTTAAATTGCCCTTCAAAACTTTGAATAAATGGGTGACTTTATTGTCTTTGACATTCCAGAATTCTGCACTAATAGTATTAGCTATCAAAACGCGAACAGTAGGATCAGTCTTGCCATCGAACTAGTTTTCAGCCCAAGGATTCCATAATTTATCGATTAGGGCCGCATCTGTACTGATTTCTCCATGAGCACTAATTGATACATAAATATCGTCTGAAGGTTTAGCGAATGCTAATCCAAGATGATTACGACCTGCATTGACTGCCTCTACAAGGTCATTGTTTTCTTTCATAAGAAAATAGATATTTTCATGCTCATTCATCTTATCAGAATTAAGCATAGTCATAGGTTGAGAATGAATTTCTTGCTTGTCAGTGACATGGCTAATCATGGTGAAACGCACGTCTTTAATGAGTTCCCATAATTTTTGTCGCTGATCTTGTTCAACGTATTCTTGTGACATTTTTATTCTCCACTTTTAAGTAATCACTTTGGGGTAAAGGGGTAAATATGACTGAGCACAAAGTATTTGAATAATGTGTGTTAGGTCATAAGTTTATCGAACATATTGTGTCAGCAATTTAATTCTCACTGAATTCATACATATACCTACGGATTAAATCTCTTTGCATACATAAACGCTTAAAATATCTTGGATTAAGTTTTATTTTCTGAGGCTAAGGTAGAAAAGAATCATTAAAATTAACCTAATATAAGCAGCTCTAGTGCAACTAAATATGTTTAAAAATATAACTATATTTTTTATTTATTATTTTTAAAACATGTATAGGCTATACCTCGATGATGTTCCTACATACTAAGGTGTTTGAGATACTGTTTTTTAAATAGTGTAATTGAAGATACGCTAACTGAGAAAAATGTCATGTCTACAGAGCATTTATTCTAACTTTAAGCTGTATATTGTCTTGCTCAAATAGCCGGGTGTTTTTACACTGTTTCGGGTTTGTAGCCGAATAACATTTGATGGATATCGGTTTTTTTAATCTTTTGCCTGCGGTATAAACTCGCCCATTTTTCATGCTTGACGAATTTTAATAAGGAAATACTTTGTCTACGTTTAAATCGAATGAATCAACATCTGAATTTGAATTAAGTGATGATGAAATGCATTTATACAGCCGTCAAATATTGCTTGATGGATGGGACATCGATGCACAAGAGAAGCTAAAACTTGCCAATGTACTCATCGTAGGGTGTGGTGGAATTGGGTGTACCACAGCCGAATTATTGGCACGTGCAGGCGTCGGACAAATTACTTTAATCGATGCAGATCGAATTGAAATCAGTAATTTGCAACGACAAATCGCGTATACCAAAAATGACGTAGGTTTTTATAAATCAGAAATTTTGGCTAAACGCTTACAAGCGATTAACCCTCATATCCGAGTGCAAAGCTATACCACAAAATTAGATGAAAGCAACGCAAAGACATTGATTTCACAACAAGATTTGGTTCTCGATGGTTGTGATAACTTCAGCACGCGTTATTTGGTCAATGCAAGCTGCGTAGAAAATAATGTGGCGCTGATTAGTGCTTCTGCAATTGGATTTCAAGGGCAGTTATTTATGGTTGAAGCCGATGCTGCCTGTTATGAATGTCTATTTCCCAAAGAACAACATGCCAATGAAAGTTTACGCTGTGCAGACTCTGGTGTACTTGCAACCACCCCAAATGTTATGGCAAGTTTGCAAGCTCATCATGCTTTGCTTTATTTGGGTTTAGGAAAGACAGTATTGAAACAAAAACTTTTGTTGTGGGATGGTCTGTCAATGAAACAAAAAATTCTCGCTTTTGAAATAGATCCCGATTGTCCAATCTGTCAGGCAAGATAAAGCAGCAAGCCCTTATTTTTTTGCTACACTCATGTTAATTATTTTTTTCTAAGACATTATGAAAAACAATATCTGGTTAGATGGAATTCGCTCGGTTGCCCGAATGGGTGAGACCGCAGTGGTCGCGGCTAAAGCCGGTTTTAAATACGCGACAGAAAAACCAAGTAACGCAAAACTCATGCGTGAAACTTTTGAATCACTGGGTTCAACCTATATTAAATTAGGTCAATTTATTGCCAGTACACCTTCTTTATTTCCACGTGAATATGTAGAAGAGTTTCAAGGTTGTTTAGATCAGACACCGTCACTGCCGTTTAGTTATGTGCAGCAGGTATTGGCTTCAGAATTTGCTGGTCGTAATTTAGATGAAATATTTGCTTCAATTGATGAAAAGCCTTTAGCTTCTGCATCGATTGCACAGGTGCATGCCGCTAAATTGGTCAGTGGTGAAAATGTCGTTATTAAAGTGCAAAAACCGGGTGTCGAGACGATTCTCTATACAGATTTAAACGTTTTACATTGGGCTACTAAACTGGTTGAAAAAGCTGTACCTAAAGTCAAATTTGCTTCACTTGCAGATATTGTTGAAGAAATTAAAGTTCGCATGGTACGTGAAGTGGACTTTATTGAAGAAGCACAAAATCTTGACGACTTTGTGAATTATCTGAATGTGACTCAAAACAAAGCCGCAACGGCACCAAAAGTTTATCACCAATATTCAACGCGTCGAGTCTTAACGATGGAACGTTTATACGGCGTGCCATTGACCGATTTTGATGTGGTCAAGAAAGTCGCTAAAGATCCATCGCAAGTTTTGGTGACAGCGATGAATACATGGTTTGGCAGCTTGATGTTATGTAATAGTTTCCATGCAGACTTACATGCAGGCAACCTGATGCTGCTTGAAGATGGTCGAGTTGGCTTCATCGATTTTGGTATCGTGGGCCAGTTGAAACCTGAAGTGTGGACAGCATGTATTGCGTTTATGGATGCCTTACAAAAAACTGACTACAATTTGATGGCTGAAAATATGCTGAAAATGGGCATGACGGCTGTCAAAATTGATACACAAGTCTTAGCTGCCGACTTAGAGCGCTTATTTAGCGGTGTGCTTTTGGCCGATCCGCAAGAGTTATTAACTTCAAATCCTGCCGATTTGAATGACATCATGATGGATATGGTACAAGTCGGAGAGCGTCATGGTATTCGCTTCCCACGTGACTTCGCTTTATTATTCAAACAAATGTTGTACTTCGATCGCTTTATGCGCATCCTTGCGCCATATACTGATATTTATGCAGACCAGCGTATTCAAATGGTGCAGACTATGGACCCTAATTTATTGTTGAAGCAATAATTTAGTCGCAAGATATAAATAAAATCCTCTTGCTTAAACAGGAGGATTTTATCGATGTTTAAGATTTTATTTTGAGTGTAAGAATGGACGCAATTATCATTGAAGGTTTGAAAGTTGAAACTGTAGTCGGCTGTTTCAATTGGGAGCGTCAGATTATTCAGCCTTTGATGCTCGACCTCAATATTCAAACCAGTTTAGCGCAGGCGGCTCAGTCAGATGAGCTTGAAGATACCTTGAATTATGCTGAAATTTGCGAAATATCAGCCAAAGTCATTCAAACTGCTCAACCTAAATTGATCGAACATGCAGCAAAACTGGTGATTGATGCACTTTTTGCTACCTATGACAGCATTGAATCTATTATGATTAGCATCCGGAAGCCTGCCATTATCGCGCAAGCCAATTCTGTAGGAATTCGTCTTGAACGCCACCGAAACGATTTTCGCCCTAGCTCTGGCGAGTAATTTCAATCCCAAACCGCATTTTCAACTGGCTTTACGTCAAATTCAGGCTTTGGGTCATGCTGAATTTTCCAAAATTTATGTGATTCCTTGTCGTGATGGCATTGGGGCGGATTATTGGAATGCAGCTTGTTTGGTGAAAAGCAGTTTATGTGTAGATGAAATCAGCACCTTACTGAAAAAAATGGAAGCAGACTCAGGTCGTGTTCGTCCATCTCATAATATCGCTTTGGATCTGGATCTGATCGCGTGGGGCGAAAGCTTAGCGCACATGCAATTTAATCCGAAAAAACTGCCTTTAGCACTCGATGTTAAAATACCAATGTTCGACATTTGGAAAAATGAAATGTTTGAACATCCAGCACATCAATTTCCTATGGTGAGTTGCCAAAAAGTTTTAGTGGATTGAGCGAATGAAACGAAATGTTTTCAATGAACATGAGTGATATTTCAAACTGACCTTAAATACGCTAGATAAACAATAACAAAAATATTCAAATCCTGTCATGGTATGAGCTAGCGTATAGGCTGTCGCAGGATTACATTATCTTTTTAGCTTCAAAATACTGATATGAACTGGACGGATCTGATTCAGCACTATGGCTATATTGCGATTTTTATTGGCACATAGTTTGAGGGAGAAACAGTGCTGATGATTGGCGCCTATGCCGTACATCAACACATACTTCATTTTCCAATGTTGATTGCAGTGGCGATGTTAGGCAGTTTTATTGGTGATCAGTTTTATTATCAAATGGGCGCTCGCTATGGGCAAAAACTTATCCAGTCGAATGCAGAATTTGCACAAAAATTCGATCGTGCGAGCCAGTTTATTGACTGTTATCCTATTTTGACCATTTTATTTATGCGCTTTGCTTGGGGTTTTAGAACTATTTTACCTATTGCAGTCGGTGTGCGTGCTTATCCTGTTTGGAAATATGTGCTGATTAATCTAGTTGCCTGTTTTATTTGGGCGATGTTGGTCGCAACGATTGGCTTCCAAATCAGTCATTATTTACATCTATTTTGGGCGAAAATGCTGCCTTATCATCAAGATATTTACATCGTTATTGCCGTTATTTTATGTATCGTATTCTTCCGTGTGCTCTATACGGTGTTGAAGTGGTGGCGTAAGCATCATCAACATTGATAAAGTGAACGTGGCTGATCTGATAAAATCGTCAAAACATAATCAAAAGATTTAAAAGGATATTCAGTGAGAGCAATATGGGTTTAGGTTATGGTGCGGGTGCGATTGCCTTTATCATTATGTGTTTTTCGGTGTTGCTGGTCATATTCGTGATTCCTGCTTGGTTGTATTGGAATGCATGGCAGAAAAAACAACAGAAATTAAGCAAGTATCATCCTAAACTAGATAAAACTGTAAAATGGGGGCTATCGACTTTACTCATTTTTCCAATTTTTGTTCTCTTGAGTTATGCAGAGATTGCTTTTTCAAATCATCATTCAGATCGTGCTTATCAAGAGTATATGGCACAAATTATTATTCAGCTTAAACAACCTTTAGTTTATGGTGAGGTGATATTGCCTCAGGGGACATGGATCAACCGATCATTTGAAACCAACTATTCTCTTGAACAGATGACTGATATTCGTCAAGGTCTGACTTCGGCTCGTTTTCCAGAGCTTATTCAAATAGCTGGATTTGATGTTATTGCATTTGAGCTGGATCGTCATTTATTGCTGGAATTGGCACATGATCATACTGTTGTGATTAATAACCAAAAGGAAATTTGTCCGGCAGGATGGCTGCTTGAATTAGGTGGATCAGGTTATCCGTCCACTGAGCAACTTTATAGTTTGAATTTTGATTGGTTTACACCAAGTCGATGGCAGCCTATAAACTGTTTTGATGGCGAAGGAATTATTGTATTAGAGTCAAAACATTACTTATGAAAAAGCCTGCATCATTGCAGGCTTTTTGTTCACTATTTATAAAACTTAGCGACAATCATTAGAAAAGCATTAAATGTAATAACTGGTTTTGGTCATCAGCTTTGAAATACCAGTCATGGCAATACGAACTGGAACAGGAAGGTCTACACCACCTGCATTGAGTGCTGTATCACGGTGATGCAGCTCATCTTCATTCATTTGCACTAAGATTTTTCGTGAACGTTCGTCTTGTTCAGGAAGTTGGCGGATGTGGTCTTCTAAATGCAGACTCACCTGACGCTCAGTTTCAGCGACAAAACCTAGGCTGTATTTATCACCGGCAATACCCGCCAATGCGCCCATTCCAAAAGAAAGGCCGTACCAAACAGGGTTGAGCAGGCTAGTATGGCTGTCTAATTCTTTTAAGCGGTCTTCACACCAAGCCAAATGATCTTGTTCTTCAATCGCAGCGTGTTCCATTTCACGGCGTACGTTCGGTAGTTTCGCGGTGAGGGCTTGGCCATGATAAAGCGCTTGAGCACACACTTCACCACTATGGTTGACCCGCATTAGACCTGCAACATGACGTGCTTCACTGACTGCAAGTTGAGTCTTTTCAGCAACAGACGGATTTTCACGATGTGCAGCCGTTGCTCCGGGAACTAAACTACGTAAGGCCTGATCAAATGAGTGAATAAGTTTGTCGACACCTGTAAATTGACGCATGGATTAATCCTCCAGAGAGACTTGCGTAGTTTTAAGCAAAGGTTTGATGCGTAATAGCAGCCAAATACAAAAGATTGCACTGAGCACTGCGGTTATACAAAAAAGTATTTTAATATCAATCTTTAAAACACTCAGAATGATAATTGAAAATATAGCAGAAGATACCATAAATACCGCATTTAAAATGTTGTTTGCGGCAACCACTCGCGCACGATGTGAGCGTGGAGAATAAGCTTGCATCATTGCATAGAGCGGAACGATGTAAAAACCACCACTAATACCCAATAAAGTCACGGCAATCATGACATGGTAATAGCCCCAACCTTGATGAAAAACTTCTGAAAGGGTAATAAGTGGGCCAGTTTGAGTCGGGACAAGCGTTAAACTAAATGCTAAATACAGTGCAAATACCGTTAAACCGACAGCACCGATGGGAACCATCTTAATATTGACTTGAGTGCCGCCCAATTTACGACAAAGCAATGAACCTACGCCCACACCGACAGAGAAAAAGGTCAATAGCAAGCTAACGACATTTTCAGAGGCATGTAGATTTTGCTGAGTCATTTGTGGAATTTGGGTGAGGTAGGTTGCACCATAAAACCAATACCACGAGTTCCCCAATAAAATAGTAAAAATTAGCGGCAAACTTTTGGCATATTTCATCGTTTGGTAACTAGTTCGGAAAAAGTTCCAATCGATTTTTAAATCTGGTGTAGTGACATTTTGCTTAAGAATAAAACGACTGGTGATATAACCTGAAATGGCGATGGTCATAACTGTCAGGCTGATCCATATTAAATTGCCTTGTGAGGAAGCAATCACTGCACCGCCCAAAATCATCCCGAATAAAATCGCCATGGATGTCGCAGATTGGAACAGCGCATTGCCTGACATCAGCTCATTGGGTTTTAAAATTTCAGGCAAAATCGCATATTTGATTGGACCAAAAAATGTCGAATGGGTTCCCATCAAAAATAGAGCCACCAATAATAACCATAAATGACCGGTCAGAAAGCCAATACTGCCGATGATCATGATGATAATTTCTAAAATTTTGATACCACGGACAAGTTGTGAACGTTCAAACTTATCTGCGATCTGTCCCGCTGTCGCTGAAAAAATAAAGTAGGGTAAAATAAACAATAATGCAGCTAGATTGTTTAGCGTGCTGATGGGTAATGCCTGTTGTTGGATTAATCCATAGGTGATGACCAACAATAAAGCCTGTTTATAGACATTGTCATTGAGCGCCCCAAAAAATTGGGTCAAAAACATAGGCAGGAAACGGCGTGTACCTAGCAGATGTTCGTTGTTATTCATAAGCGTCTTGCTACATTAAGTTTTATTAAGAAATGTGAGTGATTGGTAAAATCTCTAAAAAAATCATGTAATATGTTTTTGAGTTTGGGGATGGCGAAAAACCAATAGATATAAGATCTTTAGCTCTACATCTGATTGACTAAGTCCATTACATAATGAAATTTGTTAGAGTTTGCTATGCCTGCAAAAATCAAGTTTAAAAAAACAATGCTTCATCACAGTATGGCTCACTGCATACGACAGCATCATAGCAATAAAAGTCTATATATGAGCATCTTTTTGACCTTGTGTGCTCAGCATAGTTTCGCCCAAACTCCCGCGGAAACTGTTCCAACCTCTGCAGATACAAAAGCAGAGATTGTTGCTGAAATCAAGGATGAGGCTGTAAAGCAAGGGCTGTCGACGCCTGAAGCAATTGAAAAAATTGAAAATATAAATGAGCCGAAAGAATCTGTTGATAGTATGAAAATGCTGCAAGAACAGCAGCAAGCAGGAACACAACTACAAGAATTTAAAGCCATTGAGTTTGAAGATTTAGAAAACTTACCCGTGACACCTGTTGATCAAAACATGGCGGATGAAATCTTCCAAGTTGCTGAAGAAGCCAAACGTCAGGCGCAGGAGTACCGTGCGACACAACAAACAGCAGTTGCTGTTGCGGACATTACCCACAAAGAGTTAACGGAAATTAACCAAGCGCCAGTCAATATTGATCAGCTCATGAGTGAAATTCGCTCTGATAATGAAATTATTGCAACACAAAATGAAAATGCCAGTACGCTGCAAGAGCTGAATAATCCAACTGTGGAAGATGATGCAGAGCCGGGTATTTTCAAGCGCTTATTATATAAAGTGCGTCCGCCACGTCAGATGAATACGGCAAAAGTGCCACGAATTAGTGCGGATGTTGAAATTACCTCAGCACATAATACCAGTCAGACTTCGAGTAAGGCTTACGGTGCGGCGCTGGAAGATCTCAAAGCCAATATTAAAGGCAAGCTTTCAAGTTTTTCTCAAGAGTCTTTTAGCGATTTTCCATCGGCTTTGCCTCAATTACGCAGCTTGTCCAATCAAGCTGCACAAGCTGTAGGTTTTTATCAGTCAGAATTCAAATTTGAAAAAGTGTCTGATAGTAAAGTTCGTGTATTGGTTACACCAAATACGCCTGTGCAAATTCAAAAGCAAAATATTGAATTTTCAGGGGCTGGAGCAAATCAAGCTCAGTTTCAGGTGATTGGTGTTTTACCAGATCAGGAAGAAGGTGACATTCTTAATCATGGTGAATACGAAACGACGAAAGGCCGAATTAATGATGCAGCAACTAATAACGGTTATTTCGACTCGTACTGGCGTTTGCATGATGTAAGAGTGGCTCAACCGCAAAATACAGCCGATATCAATTTGCGATTTGAAACGGGTGAGCGTTATAAGCTTGGCGAAGTCGAATTTCGAATGAGTGATCCTAATGCAGAGTTTCCATTGGATCGCGATATTTTAGAAAGTTTGGTGACGTGGAAAGACGGTGCTGACTATACTTTCTGGCGTGTGAATGGTTTGGCTAACAACCTAACTAACTCTCGCTATTTTAACTACACCTTAGTTGATGCGATTCGACCAGACCCAATTGAAAAGCCGCTTGAACTGCCACCAGATATTCAGACCTTGGTCGATCAAAATCAGTTGTCTGAAAGTTCACAAGTAGTGAAAGACAAAACGGAAGTGATGTCGAATAAGGAAGTCACGCAAAAAGTGGTTGATGAAGACCAATTTGCGGGGATGAATGATGCAGAGCAATCCTCTAAATTACGCAGTTTGCAAGATACGCAAGATGCTAAACAAGCAGAACAAGAACGTTTAAAAGCGCAAGCACGTGAAGATAAAAAAGTCCCTGTGATCGTGACACTAAATGCAGATAAGTTGAATAGTGCAGAAATTGGTGCTGGTTTTGGTACCGACACCGGTACACGTGTTCGTGGCCAGTATCGTCGTGCCATTGTAAACAAACGTGGTCATTCTTTTGACGCCAACATGGAAGTATCCAAAATCCGTCAATCGATTGATGGTCGCTATAACATCCCATATAACCATCCACTAAATGACTATGTCAGTTTGGTTGGTGGTTATGAGCGTGAAGAACGTGACGATGTCGGTCAGGGTGTTAATCTTTCGATTGAGTCTGCTGTAGCTGGGGTTGACCGGATTATTAAAAACCCACGTGGTAGTTGGCAGCATACCTTTGGTTTACGTTACCGTTTGGACCGTATTACCGATGACGGCCTAAGTCCTAGTGATGACATTCCAGATGCATTCTTGGTGAATACCAACAATGAACAACAGTCCTTGATGTTTGGCTATGAAATTTCTCGAACCGACTCTGATAAACGTGTGAATCCGAGTAAAGGGATCAAGCAAACCTATAAAGTTGAAGTCGGAAGTGAAAGCTTACTTTCAGATGCTGACATGGCGATCTTGAATGCGGGCTGGCGCTTTATTTATTCATTGGGTGAAAATGATAATCACCAGTTCGTGGGGCGCAGTGATTTAGGTTATATTCTGACAGAGAACTTTGATAAAGTTCCTTATAACTTACGCTACTTTACCGGTGGTGACCAAACCATTCGCGGCTTTGACTATAAGAGTTTAGCTGCCGAAGAAAATGGCTATAAAATTGGTGGTCAAGTCTTGGCAACGGGTTCATTAGAATATAACTACCAATTTAAAGAAGGCTGGCGTGCGGCGGTCTTTAGTGACTTTGGTAATGCGTACGATAAAGACTTTAATACACCGACTGCATATAGCGCAGGTGTGGGGATACGCTGGGCTTCTCCAATTGGCCCAATTCGTTTAGATGTCGCTACTGGACTTTCTGAAGACAGCAAACCAATTCGTTTACATTTCTTTATTGGTTCACAATTATAATTTTTAGGTGATGTGTTTTTTATGACTGAACAAGAACAGCAAGAACCAGAAAACGAAACGCCGGTAGAGCAACTGCCGAAGAAGCGTCGTATTCTTCGAAGTGTCATTTTGACCTTCGTGTTCGTGCTTATCTTTTTGGTGGCTGCATTAGCAGTTATGTTCTCTACAGACAAAGGCAGTAAGTTTTTACTTGACCGTGTTCTGGAACGTCAGCAAATCATTCACTATGAATATGAAGGTGGTAACCTATGGCGGGGCATTATTCTACGAAATGTCCTTGTTACGCTAAAACCTGTCGATGTAAAGATTGATCGTGCCGATATTACACTCGGCTGGCGCGCCATTATTAATAAAGAAATTCATTTAAATAAAGCAGATGTTAAAAATCTGCAAATTATTACCAAGACCCCACCTAGCGATAAACCTTTTGCATTTAGTGAAATCCGTTTGCCTTTCGTACTACGTGTCGATCATGCAGATTTAGATCATATGCTGATTAAAACCCATAGTTCAGGTGTGGATTTCTATGATATTGAATTAAATGAAGCGCTTTGGTCAGGGACGGAATTAAAATTCGAAGATACCCGTATGGATATGGGGTATTTGTCTGTGCGCCAAGCGTCTGGGAATATGAAGTTTGAAGGTAAATATCCGCTAAATGCTGTGGGGATTGTCAATTTACCTTCACTACGTGAAAGCTTGAATATTCATGATATTCAAGTGGTGGCTAAAGGATCGTTGGATACAATTCAAGCCGGTGTGGCAACACATACCCCAGATCTTTTAACTGGTTGGGCTGTGGTCCATCCGATGCGTCCACATGTTCCAATGTTTGGTGCACTCAAATTTAAAAACTATCATTTACCGTTGCTGACTGAGCAAAAGCTTTTTGCTAAAAATGGTCTGGCAAAATTCAAAGGGGATATTCAGCGTCTCAATTTAGATTTAGATACGGACCTGAGCGGGGCCAATATTCCTGAGGGTAAATATACTGCGCTCATGAGTACGGACTTGGTCAACCAACTTGATATTACTAACCTAAATGGTCAAGTGATGGGCGGCGCTGTCAATTTGGGCGGCGTGGTGAGTTGGAAAGATCAGGTTACTTGGGATGTAAGCGGTCGTTTAGATAAAATTAATCCAAAACATAAGTTGATTCCGCAGGTGGTTCAAGATTTTCTACCTGTAAATTTAAACAGTAAGATTGCGTCTAAAGGCACCCTTGAAAAAGGCATGCACCTGACGGCGTTGGTGGATTTTGATCAATATGAAACTTGGAATTTAAAACTCGATCAAGCGCCTGCCAAAAATAATAAAGCTCAGCCGATGCTGATGGATGTGTCTTGGAAAAATATAGACCGTGCAGTGCCATATGTTGGATGGTTGAGTAGTGATTCGGGCAATGTGCAATTGGCGCTTACAGAAGGTCAGCAGAACATTAATGTGGCGACCACAGTGTCACGACATGAAAAAGGTGCTCTGCCTGCTGGACAATATCAAGCCAAATTGAATCTGAAAAATAACAATCTCAATGTCCCTGCCTTTAGTTATGTGGCCGACAAAGGTCAGCTCAAAGGTAACGCAGTTGTAGAATTGCCTGATCAAAAACGTATGCTGAAATGGCAAGCCAATGTACAAGCACAGCAGTTCAATCCACAAACCATCGTGGCTGCTGCGCCTGTCGATCAAATTACAGGGTCATTAAAAGCCAATGGTTATGCAAAACCAAATCAACAGATTATTCAGCTGAATAATATTGATTTGTTAGGCCGACTAGCACAGCAAAATGAAACGGTTCACTTAACAGGTCAATCTACTGCTGCGCTGACTTTCCATGATGAGAAACAAGGGGGAGGCTTTAAAGCTTTTGCTGTGAATTATGATGGTGGCCTCAATGCAAGCCAAGTTGCCGCAAGTAAAGGCAGTTTGATTTTCAAAGTATCGGGCACACCTGAATTAATTAAAATAGCCGAGCTGCGTCATGATGGCGTGGCAGGTAAAATTTCTGCCAATGGACAAGTTTTACTACAAAAAGCCATTGGTTGGGATATTAATGCATCACTGGTGCATTTTAAGCCGCATTATTTTGCCTCAAATGTACGGGGTGAATTATCTGGAAATTTAAAAACCAATGGTGTGTGGTCAGATGCGCTAAAACGAATTCAAATTGAACGTCTGAATTTGGCAGGTATGATCAATAACAAACCTGTCCGTGGTCAAGGTAACTTGGCGATGGTGATTAATTCAAATCAATCCGGCTTTATGCCAAAACAGTTTGAAGCGAATAATTTGCTGTTGGCTTATGCCAATAACCAAATTCAAGCCACTGGTAATGCACAAAATTTACAATTGAAAATTAATGCACCAGCGTTATATGAAATTTATGCAGGCCTACGTGGACGTGCTTATGGCTACTTAAATGTTCAAGCACAGCCACGACTGCAAGCATCTGCCAATATCGCAATAGATGATTTTGCTTTTAATAATTTATTCAGTGTGAAAAAAATACGGGTGCAAGGCGAGTTGCCAACTTCTGCGACTTCACCAAGTTTATTAACGGCAACGATGGATAATTTACGCAGTAATAACCGTGAGATTGTGAAAGGTCAAATTTCACTAGCAGGAACACGTAATGCGCATTTATTAAAAGTCAGTGCTGAAAATAAATTATCAAAATTTTATGTGCAGTTAGCAGGTGGTTTTAACGCACAAAATAATTGGCTTGGTCAGATTCAAAAAGGCGATTTTGACTCCTTGCGTACACGTCTTGTGCAGCGTCAAAATGCATCGATTATTTACAACACTGCACAGTCTGACTTATTTGTTGGCGCGCATTGTTGGATGAGTCAGCAAAGTGAATTATGTTTTGATCAGCCGATTCGTGTGAATAAAAACCGCGGCAATGTATCTTTTGTGACAAAGAACCTAGACTTAAATGACTTCGCAGCATTTATGCCTGAAGGCCTGGCGATTACAGGTAAAGTGAATGGTTATGCGAAAGCGTCTTGGGCGAAAGGTGCAAAACCTAAAATTGATGCACGTTTAGTGACTCGTGACGGTTTACTCGGTTTAGCAGCTGAAGACCCACAGTATTTAGCATCCACTTTAAAATATGACGAAGTAGGTTTGATTGCGAAAAGTGTCGCTGAAGGGCTACAAATTCGACTCGATACCAAAGCTCCAGATATTGGTACAGGTTATGCCAATATTATTATTGATCCATATAAAGCCAATAAACCGATCCGCGGTGAAGTGGCCTTTAACCAAGTTCAACTGAAAATCTTAAAACCATTTATACAAGATGTCCGTTCAATGGGCGGTACGTTGTCTTATGCGGCAAAAATTAGCGGAACATTGTCTCAGCCTTTAATGGATGGTGAGATTCGAGTGAAAAATGGCTCGATTAGCATGATTTCATTGCCTGTGAACTTGACCAATATTCAGTTGTATTCTGCTGTACGTCAAAACCACGCGACGATTGATGGTGCATTTAACAGTGGGCGTGGTGTAGGCAAATTAACCGGAAATATTGACTGGAAAAATGATCCACGTATCCAGTTGAATTTAACGGGTAATGAAATGTTGGTCCGTCAAGCGCCATTGATCACCGCTGTTGTAACGCCTGATTTATCTTTAGATGTGCTGCCTTTCAGTAAGAAATTAACCTTAAAAGGTAAAATTGATGTGCCGCGCGCATTGATTTCGATGCCGGAATCTTCTGCAACAGTGGTTGGGGTATCTTCAGATGTACGTGTGGTACATGAAGGTGATAACCAACTTGAGATCTTAAAATCGGCACGTCCTTGGGATATTCGCGCTGACGTACAGGTGAATATTGGTAATCAAGTGATTTTCCAAGGTTTTGATAGCCGAATTCCGTTGATTGGTCGTTTGAATTTGACACAACGTGGTTTAGAAACAGCAATGCGTGCCAATGGTGCAATCGGTGTTTCCCAGCGTGTGAAAATCGAAGCTTATGGTCAAAGTCTGGACTTGAACCGTGCGATTGCCCGTTTCAATGGACCATTGGCGAACCCAACTTTAGATATTGATGCCAATAAAGCCGTACAAGGCAGTACCGTTGGTGTTCGTGTGACGGGTACAGCATCAAGTCCTGTAATTCAGGTGTATAACGATGCAGGTCTGTCTGAACAAGAAGCCTTAAATGCCTTAATTACAGGTCGTATTAATGAAGGAAGTTCAGGTTTAAGTCAGGCGGAAGGTTTCCGTTCTGATGTGAACAACACGATTGCTGCAGCCGGTATTAGTATGGGCTTGGGTGGTACACGTGCATTGACCAATCAAATTGGTCGTACATTTGGTTTGAGTGGTTTGGCATTGGATGCTCAAGGAACAGGAGATGATACTCAGGTTTCTGTGACGGGTTATATCACACCTGACTTATTCATTCGTTATGGTGTCGGGGTATTTACACCAGTGAATAAACTGACCTTGCGTTATCAAATGAATCAACGTTTGTACTTGGAAGCGAGTCAGTCTTTAGAGCGTGCAATTGACTTATTCTATAACTGGCGCTTCTGATGAGTTGAAAATAGGAAGTTTTATAAGTTATTGTTATTTAATTTCTTATTATTGATTGGGTCTACATTAAAAAATAACGTGTAGACTATATGTAGACTGTTGAGTAATTTCAGGCTTAAAATGCAAGTGTCGAATTTGTAGATTAAGCTTGAAATGAAACTCAACAAATCTAATGTTGATGCTATTGCATTGACTGAAAAAGGGCAAGCCATCTATCGTGACTCAGACCTGATTGGTTTTGCAGTCCGAGCCACTACCAAAAGTAAATCTTATATTGTCGAGCGTCGGCACGCTGGAAAGTTATTCCGTGTGACGCTGGGTAAGACCAATGAGATTACACCTGCGGAAGCTAGAAAAAAGGCTCAGTCCATTTTGGCTGATATAGCCAACGGTATTTTTGAGAAAAAGAAAGATGCCTTAAATGGCGAAATGACATTAAGCCAAGCATTCGATCTATACCTTAAACAAAGAAAATTAAAACCGCTTTCTGTGAATACCTACAATCACTGCATCAATACCTTCCTTTCAGACTGGAAGGAACGGCCTATATTTGAAATCAATAAAAAGGATGTATTTGACCGGTTCATTAAACTGACAGAATACAGTCCCACTCAAGCCAATCTTACTTTAAAAATGTTCGGGTCCATCTGGCGCTTTGCTCAAATCCACTGTTCAACTGATGAAAATCCAATTCTTAAACAAAACCCGGTTGATGTGATTCCTGCAAAACGTGGCTGGAATAAAACCAAGGCTCGTACACGTCACCTAGATGAAAGTAATATCCATACTTTTTACAATGCAGTCCTGAATTACTTTACTGAGCGTTCTTTATATGAAGATGCCTCCAAGAATGCCACGCGCGATCTGGTGTTATTTATCATGTATACCGGGTGCCGTAGAAATGAGGCTCAAACCTTGAAGTGGGAAAACGTAGACATTGAGAAGGGCTTATTTTTATTCAAGGATCCAAAGAACGGTGATGACCACTTGTTGCCAATGGGCGACCATTTATTTGAAATTATCAAACAGCGTTACGAACTGCGAAGAAATGATTATGTTTTTCCGGGCTCCAATATGACATCAAATGCAAAGCATATTGCAGGTGCTCAGGGCCTGTTAAAAACAATAGGTGAGCAGACCGGTATCCAAATTTCATTACATGATTTGCGTCGAACTTTTGCCACCATCTGCAATAATTTAGACTATGGCCCATATACGATTAAGCGATTACTCAACCATAGATCTGGCGCTAAAAATGATGTGACTGGTGGATATGTGCAGGTATCACTCAAAAAATTACGGCTTGCAATGAATGATATTGAAGCCGTGTATCAGGGCAAGCTCAACTGCTTCGATTAGGAGGCAAGTTGAGCTGTATTCATTACTGTCTGTCGCTCTTGGTAGGCTAGTACGTCTGACTTCTTGTAGGTAACACATCGACCAACCTTAGTGTAAGGGATTCCGCCACCCACACAACGCAAGCGCTGCAAGGTGTGGATAGAGCAGGAGAGGTAAATTGCCACATCTTCTTGCGGAAACAACTGCTGATCCGATGCAGCAAGGAAGCGATCTAAACGCATATCTTTATCTTGCTGCGACATTTCATTTAGCTTAATTTTCACTCTTCACCTCCATACAACTTTCTACATCTGCTTTATTCATTAGCTGCCGAACTCGATCCAACTCTTCTTTAGAGTGCGGAGTTCCACCGCCATTAATGTCTAAGTAAAATTTCAGAAGATCTTTGCGATCCTGAAAGTCATACATCTTTATAATAAGCTGCAGGTCACGCAAAATTACTCGCATTGGCAGCAATTCATATTCAAGGCCAAATATTGGCAACTCTTTATTAATAAATTTTCTAATAGCTGTTAGCCTTTGAAGGCCATCAATACAAACCACCTGATCAGGAAGGTCGCCAGATAGTTTTGCCTCACGCCATGTCGGGCAGTTGAAACGAATTGTTAGCCCACTTTCATCCACAATTCTGCGTAACACGTTTTCTATATAAGCTACCTGTTGCGATTCAGTCCAAATATGGCCACGTTGGAAGTCCGGGTTTATATCAACACCATGTTCAACCGCTTCACCTTCATTTGCCAGCCACGCTTCCAAGTAGCTAAAACCACAATGAAAGGCTCGAATTGGGCGCTCCACTGGATTAACTGCTGCCAAAAAATCATCATAAGAAATTCTACTCATGCAATCTCTCCCAAAGCTACAACGACATTTCTAGGCAACCCACTCAAATAACAACTAAACAAGTGGTATAGCTCATCCGCATTCATTTCATTTACTTCGATCGTGCCGCCTGTGCCATTCACTACACGCTGACGTGACCAACCACGCATATTGAAAGTAAACTCATTGTCGTAGTCGACTGCGTTCACAATCGCATTAAACAGCTCAACTTCCTGCGCATCCCAATTTTCAAAGTAGGGCATATCTTTAGAAGTTAAGTTGTCAATTTGGAGCTGGGCGAATTGGGGTTTTGTTAATTGAATTTCAGTCATTTAAAACCACCCCATCTACAACCAATGCAATTTGAATCTGACCATTGGTTCTGTCATTAATTAATTTCTTGAAATACCCAATAGCTTGACCAAGTGTGTTTTCATCAGCGTGGGCAGGGCGTACTGCAAGCACCTGAACAGCGTCAAGCAGCTTGCGAATTTCATGAATTTCGATACGTTGAATTTCAGTCATTGGCTGGCTCCTTAACAATCTCTTCAACAAGACAGAAGAAAGGCGCATTTGTGTCAACTTGATTGCAGCAAATCATACTGCCTTTGAATTCACGTATCACACCAGTAACAACAACTTCATCCTGAAAAGCAGGGGTAAATTTAGCAGTAATGGTATCGCCAATTTTGTGGGTACTAGTCATTGGCTGGCTCCTGTGCTTCGATCATGGCTTTGTATTCCTCAAAGTCACAATTATCTGGATCCGTATCAGTCAACAATTCCTGAATTTTACAAGCCAATCTCCACCATTCGATATTTCTAGGGTTATTGGACTCAAATGGAAACGGCGTGGATTTGTCGCGTTGGAAGCGATTTGAACTAGCAATCAAATCAACCAATTCAATTGTTTGAGCGATAATTTCAAAATCTGATCGACCTTTTTCTTCCGGCACCGCTTGGGCTTTAGCATCCCATGCAGCACACCACGTCAACCAAGCCTCATGCCTTGGACTTGTAGGAGGATAGCGATGCCCAGTTAAGAGTTCATGTCTATCAAGTCGGCGTTTTAAGTCCTCATAGTCGCAATTACAATCGCGGGCATGAAACTTTTCAAAAGCTACTTGTTTCTGAATATCCATCACGCCACCTTATAGAAGCGCTTGGCTTCTTCAAAATCAGAAGTAATTAGTTCTTGATCACCGTTATAACAATGAACAATTTCGTCATAATTAAAGACTTTCTCCATTTGCTCGATGTTCTTGCATTGATACATCGGCTCTTTAAACCATGCTTCGTCGTAGAAACTTTCTTTTTTAAGTTCCTCAAATTCTTCATCCGTTCCATGCCAAATAGTCACATCCATTTGACGAATGATCATTTCGGCAATTTCAGGACTTCCAGCAAACTCACGCTCGAACATTTTTTTAAAGCGCGCCTTAGCTCGATATGCAATTTCTTTGCTTTCGCAAGGAAAATAGTTTGGCGGTGAATCAGGCTCTTCAGGAATGCTATAGCACCACTTCAACTGTGATTTAAATTCAGGGCAGTTCTCTTTTACATGCGCTTGAAGCTCATCGCGCTCTTGAATAACTTCATTGCCACGACCAAGCAATTCATTGATTTGATCTTTCAAATCCCAAATTTCGGAAGCGAGATTTTGAGTGTGAGACAGATTGTTTTCACGATCTAAATACATCAAAGCCCAATATTGAAAAGCAGGGTTTGGCATATATTTACTCAAAAATGCCACTCTTTCTTTGAGTGACTGGTTTTGAGTGTTCACCAAGTTTTCTTTGAATTTCTCAAACTTAATTTCCAAATCTTTTAATTTTTCTTGAGTTAATTCCATCACGCCACCTTCATTATTTGATTAGCCACGACACGCGCTAAATTTTCATTCGTTTCATCTGATATAGCAGGGCTGCGCAAGTGCATTTCATATTCATCAAACAACGCTTGGCACGCCGAATTACCCGTTAAATCACTCTTTACAAACACATAGCTCAAAGCCTTACGGGTGCCTTTACCACTAAAAGTGCAGCTACCATCTGCAAGGACTTTCTTCACATAACCGAGCTTTTCTAACCAAATTTTGAAGCCGTCGGCATGTTTATTTTTGATTCGGAAGATCATGCTGCCACCTCATATTCTGCGTTGAGCTCAGCCATTGCTTTATCAACGACAATGTTGAAATTAATGACTGCTTGCTCAACACCTGCAATGTCCAAATCTTTCGCAAATACCCGAATAATCACAATTTGCAGATGCTCAGGCAGGCGAGGGTCAAAGCTAATAAAGTCACACCATTTGCGACGAGTACACGCTAATTGCCAAGTGATCTGCGGGATGTATTCCGCAGGCACTTCTTTAGTGAGTAACGTGTTCAAATGAGTTGTTGTAGCAGGGCACTTAACCTCAATTTGACCATCTAAATTGATTAATCCATCAGGCGATGCACCGCTTAATTTAATGACCGGGTGATCAACCAACCCTGTACCTTTAACAAAATTACCCGTCTCATTTTCATAAGCGGCAATCGCATTTTCTTCCTGATCAATACCCCATTGCATCAGACTATTGGTTTTAGTTTCCTCCTGAACACCAGTAATGCGCTCAGAAAGAATTGTTAATGTTAGGGCGTTGTATTTCTTGCCTTTAACTGGTTTAGCACCGATATCTTTAATGCGGCTTGCAGTCACTTTGCCGCAGCGATCTGCAAACCAACCTTCACTACGCTGGAGAATGGTCATAAGTTTCTCCTTGGCGTGCTAAAGCTTGATCAGCTAGTTCAGCTATTTGTTTAAGATTTACTGAATGAGTGGTCCAAAAAATACGTTTGTGTTCACCTTTAGGCAGGTTTGCATACGCAGAGCTCAATCGATCCGATCCATACTGAGCTTCATTTTGAAAATGCGGCAAGTGGTCTGCTTCAAATTTCAAATATTCAGCATTACTTTCAGTAGGATTTACATCCATCATTGGTGCGTGATCTAGCAGTTCATCCTCTGAATAAACACCCAAAATCACATCAGGGAAGTGAAGGCGTGCCAACTTTTTAGTTGCTAAATATGCAATTTGCTGCTTGGGATCATTCACCCATAATGGCGAATTACGAACAGTGCCAACCTGAGCAAATGACACATCAAGCACGCGTGGATTTGAATCGCCTTTAATAGTTACCCAAGTGCGGACGCCAATATCATGAGCTTTGCAAGTCTTACCATCTACCTTTGACCAGTCGCCATACCACTCGTAATCAGGACGGCCAACAATAGGCCCCTTAGAGATAATGACCGCATTAATTAACTGAGCTTCATAACCGAGATTTCCGTTCACAATATGGGTTTTTTGAGCCACTGCAAAAGGATTCATATCCCACTGCATAGCTTGCATGGTTACCGCTAGACAATCACCAGGTTGTCCCTGTAAATGTTTTGGCACAGTGATAGTTGCTTTACTCATAAAGTCCGCAAAAGACACCATGTTTTGCATCGCCACTGGATCAAGCACAAGGTTTGAAGTTTGTGAATTTACTGGCAATACTGGATTTGTTTGAGCTACTGCATTCATATTCTTATTCCTTAAAATTTGATCGATACGTGAGGAACTAAGCCTTTATTGATTGCGTTCAGAATGGCTTTACCTTGATCAGCACTCACACCAAGATCAGTCAAGCCTTTAAGTGCTTCGCCACAGATTTGCTTTCTGTGCTCAACATCAGCCAAACGTGCTTCTTCTGCCTTACGTGCAGCCTCAGCCTGAGCAAACTGTTCAGCCTCAATGCGCTTACGCTCATTCTCAGCAGCTTGCACAGCACGCAATTCAGCAGCCTCTTTTTCAGCTTTTAATCGAGCTTCACGCTGTTCTGCCTCAGCCTTTTCACGCTGTACACGTTCAGCTTCAAAACGTGCTTTTTCCTCCGCTTCGCGAGTAGCTTTTTCAGCAGCTTCACGGGCAATTTGAGCTTCGCGCTCTTGTTGTTGGTGAAGTATTTCTGCTTGACGTAAACGCTCTAATTCAGCCTGTTCAGCTTCAAACTTTTCACGGTCAGCTAGTGCTTTGCGCAGAGCTTCAAGTGTTTCAAATTTGGCAAGCTTGGCTTGTTCTTCGTACTCTTCGAATGATGAGTCGATTGATATTTCTTCAACCAAATCAATTGCACCACGTAGTAATTCGGCAGTTACTAGTGCTAAGAATCCATCAGTTGCATGAAGTCGAATTTCATTAATCGCATTTTCATGCTTCGCTACACGATCTTTTTCAGCTTGCTCAAAATCTGTCAATGGCTTGCGGATTTCGTCTTGCAACAACTCCATGTTGTCACGCCAAAATTTACGATCCGCATCAATAACTGCAGCTTGTTGCTTAATACCTGAAACAAGCTCCTTACCATGGTTGTCTACTGTGGTTTTAATTCGAGCAAGGCTATAAGCGAACGACTTAAGTGATTCACGATCTTTCTTAACACCCATATCAAATACAACAGAGCGAGCATTTTCAGAGACACGATCAAATAAAGCTTTTGTACCACCTTCAACCTTAAAGGCTTCGATAATTTCAGGCTGCTCAACCGCAACGATTTCAAATTTCGCATTCATCCGTAAATCTCCTCTGCAATATCTTCTGCAACGTAAGTAGCTTGCTGTTCAGAATCCTTTAAAAACTGTTCTTCGCACCACGCAAAAATCAACACATTCAACGCACGTAACTGCTCAGGAAGTAAGACAAACTCATCGCCTTCTTTGGTTGCCACAGCATCAGTCTTCATTACAGTTACCAGCGTGTTTTCAATTGCTTTAAAAGCAGGGATATCAATTTCATGGCAGTTTTGTGGATCTGAATCACCAACTGCAAAACCTTGTGTGCATTCAAGTACTGGCATGCTGCATTCGATAGACGCATCACTGATAAAATCGAAGCGATACTGAAGCGTGAATTCAACCTTTCCATCTTGAATAACAATGTCTTCAGCTACTTCAAAATCAGGGAAGACAGGGGCGAGGATTAAAGTATTAGCTTCGATGTTCATGAGTCGGCTCCGTAGTTATCAAGCAAACCAAGGATTAGCTCACCAGCTTTTTCAACTGAAATGCCTTCTGGTTTATTCACCATATTTTGAGCTGCTAGACGAACTCGTTTTAATTCCCCTGATGCCTTGTCTCGCTCAGCAAGCATTGCATCTGCTTGTTGGTATGCTGCTGTAGCTGTGTATCCATGTGACCAAGCACCAGCATCAGGCTGGGAGCAATAACCCTGTAATGCTGCTGCAGCAAATTGATCTCGCAATGAAATACTCATCACACACCCCCCTTAATCGCCACAACAGTCTGACGATCCATTTGTTCCGCATGTTTATAGAAAGCCATTAGTACCAATCCAAAGAAGATTGAAATGAGCAGGGCGATAGCGAAGAAATCACCAATACGTTTTTTAACTTTAGAAGGCTTCATTTCTTCAGCTGTAGGGTGCTGGTAAAGACGCGCAGATGTTTGGCTTTTGTTAGAAGCAAACTCTGGTGTATTGCTATGTGAAAATTGTTGTTCCATAATGTTCCCCGTAGTACATGCCCCGCATCCGCCAAGATTGTTCGGGGCTTTTTTGTGTTTACGAGAAAAAGATTAACCTTAGTTAATAAAAAGGTCAACAGAAAAATTAACAAAAGTTCATATTATTATTAACTGATGAATTAACTACGGTTTTGAATATGAAAAAACCCGCACATGGCGGGCTAGCTTTTAGCATGTCTTTTTAAAATATTAGGTCGCCAAAGCAATTTATGAGAGTTCCAATAATTGAAATTACTACGCCAAAGAAAACATTATCTCCGATCAATCTCTCAGCTTGCGTAGTTGTCAATAAGTTTCCAGATGAGTCAATACCTGCCCATCGCCCACACGCAGACTGTGATTTGTAAATTCCGTTGAGAAAAAATGGAGACATTGTAAGTAGCAGCCCTAAGATAGCAACCACACCACCAAATCTATTCATATACCCAGGCTCATGCAGTTGAATAGAAAACCCCATACCCATTAATATGGCAACTATGGATATTAAAATAATCATGAATCTATTGGATAGGTGTTTGACCAAATAATCATATTTATGAATATCAATAGGGCTTTCTTTCATATTTAAATCTTCCTGTATAGTCCAACCACTTTACCAACCAAGCTACACCCCTCGGATAGTTTAATGATTTGTTCTGGCCAATTAGGGTTTAAGGGCTGAAGATATCGCTCCCCACCTTCAATAATTAGCTTCTTAAAAGTAGCCTCGGTATCTCCATTGCAAGCAACAATAACTAAATCATCAGTTTGCAAATCGAAAGATTGAATATCGGGGTTAACGTAAATGCGATCCCCTGGCTTAAAGTCAGGTTTCATAGAGTTACCAACAACAATTAAGCCATATCCGTTTTTCCCACAATCTTTGTTGGGCGGAAGGTATTCATCTATTTCAGTATCTTGAACAACTGTATTTATAGATGTGAAAGAGCCAGCAGCCACCCAAGAAATCACAGGAATAGGACGGCCATCAATTAAAAGCTTTTGGGAAACATCTACATTGTTGTCAAGTTTGTTAGCAGCACCTTTACCTGTAAGCAACCAATCATCCGTAACACCTAAAAAATCTGCAATCAATTTTAGTTTTGCAGCCTTAGGTTCACTTTCTCCATGAACCCATTTACCTGCGGCAACGTTTGAGACGCCAGCAGCTCGAGCTAGGTCTGCTGGCTTAAGCCCATTTTCATCTAATTTTTGTTGAAGGCGTAAGTGGAAAGACATAAGCAAATCCGAATGTTAATTATTAACTAATGTTAATACATAGAGTTGTAACAGTGGTTAACCTGTGTTAACTTTAGTTGATTAACTACAGTTAAGTATTTTATTATGAAAACACAGGATTTAATGAATCACTTTTGTTGTAAGACACGACGAGAGCTTTCTCAAAAAACTGGTTACTCCGAAGTGACGTTATGGAAGTGGGAAAAAAACGAAATTCCCCCTAGAACGCAAGCTTTGTTTGAAGTTCAAACCAAGGGAAAGCTTAAAGCAAATCTCACAACCATAAGTGCATAAGGCAATTATCAGCGGCTTATGAAATTAAATAAACGTGAAAGTTAACAAGGTGTTCACATGGATATATCCAAGGAAAGCAAAGCTGCACTACACAAACTGGTTCATCAAACCAAAGGAATCACAGCAAAAGAACTAGCTGATGTTGTCGGGGTTTCTCATAACACTATTTGCAATTATGCGAACCCAAATATGGAAAACCACTTACCCAGTTTAAAAGCCTTTGAGGCGATGCTGACATATACACAAAACCCAGCTCCATTAAAGGTATGGGCGCATAAATTGGGATTTATGTTGGTGCCTATAGATCAAGCCGAAGGCAAGGAGCATGAATTAAGTGTTCTTGAGTCATTACTAGGTATGAACGTTGGAAATGGTGCTGCCAATAAGCAAGTTTTATCTTCACTCGAAGATGGAGTTGTAACACCTGCTGAAATGGATGAAACAGATCGCATACTCGAGGAAATGGAACACAAAATTCAATCTTTGCGTAAAGCGATGAAGGGTGAGTGTGCAAAGTATTTATCAGCATTACAAAGAGAAAAAGCCTGATTTCGTGGATCAGGCTTTTAGTAATTCAAAACTTTATAGGGAATTGAATATGCAAACAAATTTAACACAACACCCATGCGCCGACAAGTGCACGGAATTTAAAGAAGAGCAGTGCAAAAACTGCTTAGTGCAGCAACCTGAATTAACCATCGGTCAAGTGATAGATGAGGCGTTTATGGAAGTATTTGGGGAGGATGGGGAGTGAAAAATAGATTTTATTTACGTTCACCACACGGAAATACCGGATCAATTATGGTCTTCCATGCTGCAGATGGTCAGGGATACACAACAAATCTCGCCCTAGCTCACATTTATTCCTTGGAAGAAGCTCAAAGAGAATATGAGCTTGCAAGAGATAATGAGTACCCAATTTCTGCTGATCATGTGGACGCTCTAGCTACACAGAAAGTAGATCATCAACACCTGCCTTTGAGCTCAGATTTAAGCCCGAGCGATCGATACGTTGCTTTTGTGAAAGGCATATGGGATGGAAATGATGTTTATTGGATTGATTTAAATGGTACGAGAACAACCAACTTTCTACACGCTAAAATTTTCGGGAGAACAGCGGTAGAGTGCTTCAACCATACTGATTATGTTGTAGTGCCTTTTGAGTTAGCTGACGCAAGAAAAAGAAGTACGTTTAATTTTGCACTATTCAATAAGCGAAAAATGATTACCGCTGCAGGCCTAAAAACTCCAGAGCGTATAAAAAAACAACGCCGAAGAGTCAGCAATCCAATGACGCGTTTCAATTGCCCAGAATGCGGAAAAATCAACTGGCAACACAATCCATACGACTTTGAGGTCTGCAATCACTGTTGTCATCACGGGAGTGTTGCCTAATGCACTACTATAAAAAGAACATTGGTGACTATCGCTCAGCTACAGCTCATTTAAGTTTGCTCGAGCATGGTGTCTACAATTGGCTTTTAGATACGTATTACTTGAACGAAAAACCTTTGCCGCTTAATGAGCGTGAGCTTTTTCGCATGGCGTTAGCACGTACTGAAGATGAAAAGAATGCAGTGCGCGACATTCTTACTGAGTTTTTTGTGGAAACCGAAAACGGTTGGGTTCATAACCGTTGTGAAAGCGAAGTTAAAGCGTATCACGCTAAAGCAGAAACCAACCGCAAGAATGGTGGGAATGGTGGCAGACCCAAAAAGCAATCCAAAGAAAACCCAAGTGGTTTCCAAGCAGGCAACCAAGAAAAAACCCAGTCGGTTGATTCTGGCATCCCACAAGAAACCTTAACCAAGAACCAAGAACCATTAACCATAAACCAAGAGAATACACACACAAACGCGCAAGCAGATTTTTCAGAAAGCGATCATTGGAAACCAGATCTTGAACAACTGGCGATTGCCTTGAGAACCACAAAATATTCTCAACGAGTTTCTGAAATCCTAAGCATGGAAGATTTTCAATTCCATCTTGGGAATTTTAATACTCACCATGAAAACAATCACCAGCTCACTGATAACCAAAGACTTCGAAAGTTTGCACAGTGGATTTTTCAGGAGTTTGAAAAACAACTGGCTAAGACTGAGCGTGAAGCTAAAAACTCTACAGGTCGTATTCCTGAAAAACAAAACTCACGAAACGTAAACGATGCGTGGGGTGAAGTTCAGCACTACGCACCTGCAAGTGACAACATTGAATTGGAGGATTTGGTATGAACGCATCAATCCTGAATACAAAAATCCAAATGAGTGCTGAGTTCTGTGAAGCTCACAAGGTTCAAAAAGTTCAAGTAGGACAAACAGCAATTTGCAAGCAATGCGCTTCAGAGATTTTAAACAAAGCTCACAAGGATCACGAGGTTGAAGTAAATCGCATGGTTCGTGAAAAGCATTTTGAGGGGGCTAAGTTACCAGCTCGTCATGCGAATAGCGGTTTCAAAGATTACATCGTAAAAAACATTGGTCAGCAAAATGCAAAGCAACACTGCACTGCATTCACAAAAGATTTCAAGCAAGGCGTTAACCGTAATTTGATTGTGGTTGGTCGTACAGGCACAGGCAAAACACATCTGGCATGCGCTGTAGCTCGAAACGTCTTGGAATCACGCAAATATGCTCGTTACATCACTTCAGAAGATATGGGTAATGAGATTGCAAATGCGTGGAAAAAGCCTGATGACACAGAAACAAACGCAATTCACCGATTCACTGAATATGACCTGTTAATTCTTGATGAGTACGGCTTGCATGACCGTCATGAAAACCGGTTGCAGCTTGTGCACAAAGTTTTGTATGCGCGTTATGACGCAGCAAAGCCAACGATGTTGATCTCGAACATGACGATGGTGGAGTTGCAAAAGGATTTGGGCGACCGCTTATGGTCACGTTTTCAGCATGATGGCCTGGTGATTGTTGAATGTAATTGGGCGGATCAACGTGTAGGAGGTGGGGTGTGAACGTAATTTCTGAATACAAAGACTCAAGCGGTCTTACGACTTATCCAACGCCATTTACTGATCATGCGTTTGCTGGATTGAATGAGCAAGAAAATATCGACTTCAAAATCTGGCTTGGCTTGATTGGTGAAAATGAAATTGAGGTTGCAGCCGATCAAAAGTTAGAAACCTACTTTGTTAAAGCTTTCAAAGAGCAAAAAGAAGATCGCTGTCAGCACTGGAACCCAGCTCAAAAAGCCTCTCACATTAGCTTTTGGTTTCTTCATGCTGAGGCGGGTCGAGTATGTGCGGGCTTGAGACATGGATGTGAATTTTGGCAGCTGGTTGATTGAGTGCCAACTCAAGAGGAATTCAACAAGGCATTCCCAGCAACTAAGTCGCTAGAACTTGAATATGCGCCACCTATGGAGCCAGTGGTTAAGCCAAAGCCTATAAAGCAGGCCGAAGCGAAAGCAAAACCAGTGCGTGATGAGTGGACTTTGGATTTATTTGGAGTTTTGGCATGAACGAATTACTACAACAAAGAATTGAATCCGTGCAAGCAGGTCGAAATACAACTCATGCTCAGCCTGAAGCTAAACGCAGTCTACGTGAGCAGCTTGATAGTGATCTTGAGGCTTTCTTAAAAAATGGTGGAGCTGTTGAGCAATTACCTCAAGGCTTTTCAGGTGAATGCAGCAAAGGACGGAATGGCTCAAAACCAAAATCTCAAAAGACTATGCGTGAAGTGATGGCGAATTCTGTTGCGCAGACAGATAAAAAGCGTGCTCGTCAAAAAGAGGATCAGGCAACGCTTGCAGAGATTAAGGCTTTGGATCAGTGGTGCAAAGAACGCAAGGGCCGTGGTGGCGAGTTATGCAAGCACATAGGTGTGGCGCATGGCTTTATCTCACAGATTACAAATCAGGTTAGACCATGCTCAAAAGAGCGTTATGAGCAAATTAAGTTAGCAATGAAAACGATTGAACAACGGGAGCAGGCGGCATGAACTTAACAATTGAACAAATGCGGGAAATTGTGGCTGGTGCGCCTGAGTGGGCAGAAAGCTTCAATGTGTATCTTACGGCCTATGGTTGTGGTGGTATTCCGTGCAAAGGTGATGTCTTGATTGCAGATCTACGTGCAGCCATCGCAGACCACGACCGAACCGACTATGTAAGTGACATTCGCAATCATATAGCGCCGACGACGAGGGTGATTGAGGGATGACTTTAAACAAAAAACAACGTGCAGAACTCAAGATGAAATTTGGTGGTCATTGTGCTTATTGTGGCTGTGAGTTGGGTGAGAAGTGGCATGCGGATCATATTGAGGCTGTTAAGCGTGACATCATTCACATTGGTGGTGGAAAACTTATTTCAGGTGAAATGACTCGCCCACACTTGGACACTATCGACAACATGAATCCAGCATGTGTGCCTTGTAATTCCAATAAATCATCAATGTCGCTTAACCATTGGCGCAACCTTTTGACTCATTACCGCGACGTTCAATTGCTTCGTGATAGCACACATGCGCGGCATCTGCATCGCTTTGGATTGATTGAAATCAAACAAGATCCAGTGGTGTTCTTTTTTGAGACTTGGCGGGGTGAGCATGAATAAGCACTTTCAAACATTGGTTGGCTTTAAAAATGGAACCAAGAAGATTTTTAAAGATTGTTTTTATGATCTTTGGGATGCATGGGATGAACTTTTAAGTGCATTCAAGAAAATTGGTTTTGTGGTTTTTGTGTTTGTTGTTTGGTTATTCGGTCTTGCTTTGATCTGCATTTTGCCACTGGCTACATGGTTGCGTTTGAAGTGGGAGCGCGATGCTGAGGAAAAAAGAAAAAAGGCTGTTCAGGAGTGTATGGATCGCATGACCTGTTTGCATAACAAGCGAGGTGACAATGACTGACCTGATTATCGGTATCGATCCAGACTTGGAGAAATCAGGAGTGGCTGTCTTAGGGCAGTCACTGGAACTTAAAAACTTAACCTTTCCTGAAACTGTAGGGCTATTCCGAAACCATCAAGATGAAATCAAGAAAGTCGTCATTGAGGCGGGTTGGTTGAATAAAAAATCAAACTTCCGTTTTGGACATTCTAAGACCGCAGGAGAGAAGATTGCCAAGAATGTAGGGGAAAACCATGCGACAGGTAAATTACTGGCTGAAATGGCAAAAGAATGCGGTTTAGCGGTGGTACTGGTAAAGCCGACACGCACAAAGTTGAAGGCAGAAGATTTTAATCGAATTACAGGTTGGCAGGGCAGAACGAATCAAGAGCAACGAGATGCTGCGATGTTGCTAATTTCAGAAATTAAGCGAGGGTGAGATGGCTTTAGTAAAAATTTGGGATAAAGAAATTAAAGGGAAATTGTGGGCTGTTGGGGATATTCATGGCTGCTACAACCTGCTTATGAATCGCTTGAATGAAATTGGTTTTGATTTTGAGAATGATTTATTGGTTGCGGTTGGTGATCTGGTGGATCGTGGTACTCAGAATATTGAGTGTATCGAGCTATTGTCTAAGTCGTGGTTTACATCAGTGCGTGGTAATCATGAAGATTTATGTATTTGGGGTTTAAGCAATAGAGCTGCAATGCAATGCCATGTTGAAAATGGTGGCGAGTGGTTTTACGTGCTTGATGAGCAAGAGATGCGCAACATTGCGAAAACCTTTGCTGAACTGCCAGTAGTGCTTGAAGTGAACCATGGCGGCAAGAAGTTTGGATTTGTTCATGGTCACATCGAGGAGAATGACTGGGATGAGTTCAAGCTTAGTTTTGAAAAAGAATCTATTCGTGATGCGGATCAACTGGCAATGTGGGGCCGTGATCGATTAGACGAAGATAAAAACCAATATACCCATGTTTTTGGTGTGCATGCGGTAATCATGGGGCATACAGTCACCCAGAAACCATGTAAGCGCGACAACTGTTATTGGATTGATACAGGTGCGGTTCATTGGGGCACGATGACGATTTTAGACTTGGCAGCAATTTAAGGGTGATGAAGATGAGTGTAGTAGCAGCAGAAAAATTTGAACCGTTTGAATGGTTGACTAAGGGTATTACAGCGAAGTCACCAAACTTTGAGCCACAAGCGCATGGCACTGGGGAGAAGCCATTGAATTATGAAGATCGCTTGGGTGCGATTGCGAGTATGGAGACGCAGCTTGCAAAGTCAGTTACAGCGCTTATTGTCTTTGATGGGAAGTGCGAAAGTGATTATGAGTATGTGCGTAATCACTTAGTTAAAATTATGTTGGTCAATGCCAAGGATGATAAGAAGCGTGAGCCTGAGCATATCACCATGAATCATTTGGCATACTTGGTTGCACGTATGGTAATTGATTTTGCCTTGAATCCTGAGCTTGAAGGGAATTTTACAGCGCAAGGTCGATTGTATTATGCGGGTATTAATTCGATGCAGATGGGTGCAGATGGTTACCGTATGACTTGGAAGAAGTACGAAAATTTAATGAGTTTGGCGCTTGAATCTGCAATTGATGAAGCATCGAATGCGATTAAAAAGTATAAGAAAAATACTTACAAAGAATTAAAAGCGTAGGTATTTCGTTTTAGCGAAGACTAGGGTATAGTTTTACTATACTGGTCGTATTACGGTTATCCGAGACCAAGTCATTAAAGCTCGCCAAATGGTGGGCTTTTTGCGTTATGGCGGCTTCCTTTATTCGTAGTGGTTTAAATTAATGTCGCCACCTAGATATTTACATACATTAAAGCTCGGTCATGGGATCGGGCTTTTTTGTTGCCTGAAATTTATAAAGGTGCTTGTGACATGCACAAGTGATTTAACGGGAGAGCGGTCATGCCAGCATTTGCCTAACCAGCTATTAAGCTACGCTTAGACCCCGCGAAAGAGGGTACAACCCATGCAGTTCATCGAGCATGAATAGGATATGCAGGAAAGTAAAAACAGAATTGGGAGTGATGCCCCGCCGAAAAATCAGTACGAAACCGAAAATTGATTATTAGTGTGCCTATTCACTGGCAATCAAAGTAGGGAGTAGCTATGGACCACGGCATAGATCTACCGTGGTGATCAAGCGCTTATGGCAGAAAGGATTATGCATCGGACTTCTATTCCGACTTATGTGGGTTCGAATCCTACTGGGCGCGCCAATATTCAGGAGATCCACATGCTCCAATTTTTAAAATGCTTATTCGGCTTTCATGGTGCGGTTGAAATTGACCACACGGTTGATGGTGATGAGATAAAGGTTTGTCGTAGTTGTTTGAAAGAAGTTGGTTAAGTGGGTTTTAGCTATAGATGAATGCATTAATATCAATATCTTACGCGATTTGACTTTTCCAAAACACTTTTTAGATCGGTTATAATTTAATCTTATTGTTAAATGTATGAGGTCTATAAATGGTTGAGAATCACATAGAGCGTTTAGCCAGCAGGATTCTTAGGCAAATTAATTGCAGTTTTTTTAATTTGGGTCAAGATGTGTTTAGCGATGAAATGCTTATGAATGAATTGCCACGAGATAAAGTTGAATCACTAAGCATGGTTAGCGCAGCGGTGCTTAGAAGTGGTTTTAAGTTTGAAGCATGGGTGCAGCACGATATAGGAAAGATCTCTTTATTGAAATACAGAATTTCAAAGTAGTTTCTCCATCGCCGAACGTATTACGGCACACAAAAGCCCTGTCATTTGATGGGGCTTTTTCTTTTCTATTGTGGGGTGAGTATGGTTGATCGAGTAGAAGCTCAGAAGAATCTGAAAAAACTAGAAGATGACCATTATCACTTGGCTCATCTAAATCACTTAAATAGCCGTGAATCATTTAAACAAGACTGTCACCGTCGAATGAATGAGATTCGTGAACAGATTGAAAATATCAAGTGGCAGTTAAATGAGAAGCCTAAAACGACTCGCTGATATTAGAAAGCTGCCGTGTATTCGGTGCGGTAATCCCAATAGCCAGGCTGCTCATTCCAATTCAGCAAAGCATGGTAAGGGTAGAGGGATTAAAGCATCCGACCAGTTCGCCATTCCCTTGTGCCACTCATGCCACAGTCAATTTGATCAGTTCAAGTTAGGCAATCGGGCAGAGAGTGAAGCCATGTTTGAGAAGTGGTTGATGAGAGTGAATCGGATGTTGGTGATGGAGGATAAAGAGGTGTTTTGATGGACTTAAGAAAATTAATTGTGAACATCTTGATTATTCCATTGCTGCCGATTGGTATAGTGGTGGCTATTTATCAGCGTTTAACTTGTAAGCATGATTACGAGAAAATAAGAACAGTACATGGTGATGAAATTATCGCTAGAGGCTGGACTCGTAGTATTTGGATTTGTAAGAAGTGCAAACATGAATATTGGTCTGGCGACCTAGATAAAATGACAAAAAGATAAATGGAGATAGGAAATGCAAAAAGCCGTGTTTCCTATCCAGTCGCATGCCGACATCACCAAAGCCATTAACTTCATGCATACCAATTACACTCAGGCGATTAATGAGGGTAAGCCTTTAGTTGTTCGGATCAATCAGAAAGAAGATGATCGCAGCAAAGCACAGAATCGCTTGTATTGGTTATGGCTCTCGCAATTTGCCAAACATCAAGGCACAGATAAAGAATACGAGCACTTGTATTTTAAGAAACGCATGCTTGCTCGGATTTATGCGCGTGATGATGTTGGACAATACAGAGCCACATTTGCCGCTGTGACGGTGCTGCGAGAACAAAATCATCCGATGTATCAACAAGTGGCAGATGGGCTAAATGAGCTAATTAGCACAACGGATGCAACGGTCGATCAGTTCACTGAGTATTTGAATGACATTCATGCGTTTTGTAATAAACATGGGTGTTGGTTGCAGACACCAGATGATTTGATGTGGTGTAATCAGGAATAACTCTTGAATAAATAATCTTCATCCCAACATATTAATTTCATTAACACTTCATGAGAATAATATGAGCGAAGAACGCAAACCTAAATACCAGATTGGTGATATTGTAAAGTTGAATGCGGGTGGACCAGAAATGGCTATTCATAAGTTTGATCCAGATTATTTGAAATCAAGTATTTTTAGAGGCACATATGGTTGCCAGTGGTTTGCAGGGAAAAAGCTAGATAGTGGTGTATTCCCAGAAGAAAACTTAGTCTTGGTGCGCAAGCAGGATAGTGAAAGTGAATCTTGATCAAGTTATCCAGTGGATGTTAACTGCTCTTGAAAAGGATGAGTGCCTATATCAGGAGGATGTGGTTGATTACTTAGTTAAGCAAAATCAAATGGACTTCTTGAAAGAAAATCAAGATGGAAATTTAGTTTTAAAGTTAAGTGTTAATAGTGCATTTAAAAAGAAGACTGAAGAAACTGTTGTTTGGGTTAAGCCTGACCGCTATTGGCGTTATAGGGTTCCTGAAGATGAACCTGGTCGAGAGGCTAGGGGGTAAAATAGAGCTGCCGCAAGGTGGCTTTTTTAATGGGCGCTAATTATGAAAAGACCATACCCGCCTGAGAGCCTAATTGATAAAGACTGGTCAGAAGAGTTTTTATTTGAACCGGCTACAGATATGCATGATTGGCTTCAAGAGACAATCCTTAATCCTAATAGTGATTTATACAACAAAGACCACATGCATTTGATTGGGCACACGGGTATTGGTTTTTTGTGGGCTGAGAGTGCATTTGAAAAACAAGGTCGTGTGGTTTTGGGACAGGCGGAGATTGTTCAATTTCAAGCGAGTGGATGGAAGAAATACAGACAAGAAGCTCAATTGATTAGATGGTTTGGGTATCTACCAAAAGCATTAATCACACTAGATGCGCGTTACTGCTCAGACTGCTCGGATGCTTCATTCATGGCATTGGTTGAACATGAGCTTTATCACTTAAAACACAAGATTGCTCCAAATGGTGCGCCTAGTTACGACAGCCATACAGGGCATGCGATATTGCAAATGCGTGGGCATGATGTGGAAGAGTTCTTTGGTGTGGTGGAGCGTTATGGTGGGAATGTTGATGTGCAGCGAATGGCGCAGCACGTGAATAATGGCCCAACAATATCAAAAGCAAATATTGCTCATGCATGTGGTACGTGTTTATTGAAGTTGGCTTAAATTTTTTTGCCTGCTTTGCTTTACGTAGCTTGACGGAGAGGTGGCTGTGGCAGCACTTAAAGAGCCTGTAAAAATCTTTATAGTTCAGTCTCTTGCTTGCTTTGAAACCCCTCAACAAGTAGCGGACACTGTAAAGCAGGAATTTAAAATTGAAATTAGCCGCCAACAGGTGGCTTTATATGACCCAACAAAGCACGTTGGTCGAAATTTAAGTAAAAAACTTAAAGAGCTTTTTGAAAAAACAAGGGCTGAATTTAGGTCAAATGTTTATGACATTCCATTAGCCAATAAAGCTGTCCGTTTAAATGAACTTCAGAAGATGTATTACGGCTGGGGTGAGAATAAATTCATGAAGCAGGGCATCATTAAGCAAATTAAAGATGAAATGCATGGTCATGATGCTCAACTTTTAGATATTCAATTAAAGCAGCTCGAAATTGACAAAATTAAAAACGGTGATGGTGAGGGTGCAGATGATCCAACTCCTGTAAAAGTCACAATCCAAGTTGTAGATGCGAGTAAATCAAATGCCGAACATCAATCCGACACTGAATGTTCCGCAGGCGAACTTCCTTCAGCTGAAGAATAAATTCAGGGCCTTTGTTGCTGGTTTTGGTAGTGGAAAAACTTGGGTAGGTTGTTCAAGCCTTTGTGACAAATCTTGGGAATTTCCTAAGGTGCCATTAGGTTACTTTGCACCAACGTATCCACAGATCCGAGACATTTTCTTTCCTACCATTGATGAGGTGGCGTTTGATTGGGGCTTAAAAACCAAGATCTACGAAACAAATAAAGAAGTTGATATTTATTATGGTCGGCAATATAGAACCACAATTATTTGCCGCTCAATGGAAAAGCCACAAACGATTGTAGGTTTTAAAATTGGTCACGCTCTGATTGATGAGCTTGATGTGATGAATAAGGATAAGGCGCAACAGGCTTGGAGAAAAATCATTGCTCGTATGCGTTATAAACAAGCAGGTTTGATGAATGGCATTGATGTTGCAACCACGCCAGAGGGTTTTAAGTTCACTTATGAGCAGTTTGTAAAAGAAGCCAATTCAACACCCGCCAAACGTGCATTGTATGGAATGATTCAAGCTTCAACTTATGATAATGAAAAGAATCTACCAGATGATTATATCTCATCGCTTTACGAGTCGTATCCACCTGCATTGATTTCAGCCTATTTGAAGGGACAATTCGTCAATCTAACCAGTGGTGCGGTTTACCCTGACTTTGATCGAAAACTAAATCACACAGATGAGGAAATTCAACCTAATGAGCATTTAATCATTGGGATGGACTTTAACGTCCTGAAGATGGCAGCTGTGGTTTATGTAATTCGAGATGGAAAGCCATTGGCACTGGATGAAATGGTTGGGGTGCGTGATACACCGACTATGGCCACATTGCTTATCGAGCGTTTTCCATTTCATGAAATGACAGTGATTCCAGATGCTGCAGGGCAATCAACATCATCTAAAAATAGTAGTGAATCGGATCATCAAATCTTAAGAGACAAGGGCTTTAGGGTTGAGGTTAATGGTACCAACCCTGCAATTAAGGACCGAATCAACTCGGTTAATGCCTTGATCTTAAATGGTGATGGTGAGCGTACGTTAAAGGTAAACACCAATAAGTGCCCTAGATTTACCGAAACTCTAGAGCAACAAGTTTATGACGATTTTGGGATGCCTGATAAAAAGTCAGGACTAGATCATGTGGGTGATGCTGGTGGTTACCCTTTAGTTAAACGGTTCCCAATTATTAAACCTGTCACACGCATCGATATGCCAATGTTTGGATTCTAATATGAGCATTACAGCAACACATGCCGACTATGATAAGCACATTGCGACTTGGAATAAGTTGGATGATGTTTGTGGTGGTCAGGAAGTTATTAAGGTAGCAAAAGAGAAGTACCTGCCTAAGCCATCTCTGTTTAATTCAAAGAATGATCCAGATGGCTCAAATCGCTATAAAGAATACTTGATGCGTGCAATCTTCCCCGGTGTGACAAGCCGTACTTTGGCAAGTCATATTGGCTTGGCTTATGGCAAATCACCAGTATTCAATAAACCAGATGAATTGGAATATTTAGAGCGCAATGCTGATGGTGCAGGCCGATCTATTTATCAGAGTGCTCAACGTGCAACACGTTTAATTAACCGAAACTACCGCTGTGGTGTTTATGTTGATTTTCCAAATGTTGCGCCAAGTCGAAGTAAGGCAGAGGAAAAGTCTAAATGTGCTTTTCCGATGATCCATATTCTTAAGGCTAGTTCAATTATTGATTGGGATTACATCATTGTCGGCAACCAGAAAAAGCTGAGTTTTGTGAAGCTGCTTGAGACGGTAAAAACCCGCAATGGATTTAAGGTTGAAACTAAAGATCAGTATCGAATTTTGGCGCTTGAAGAAGGTGGTAGCAGCTTTGTTTACACAGTTCAAATTTATACGAAGAACGATAAAGGCGAATGGGTAGAAGGAGAGAAGTACATTCCAACTGATTACCATGGTCAGCCTTGGGATTATATTCCTTTCACTTTCTGCGGCGCAGTAGATAACTCAGATGAAATTGGTACAGCACCACTGTATGAGCTGGCAACTATGGAGTTGTCTTATTACACCAGTACTGCTGATGTAGAGGAATCGGCATTCATTGTTGGTCAGCCGACTTTGTGCTTCCCAAGCATCACACCAGAACAGTACGCAATGGTGAAAGAGTCAGGTGCTAGTGTCGGTAGTCGATCAGGCATACCTACAGATGCCAAGATGGTCCAAGCGGAAAAGAATGGACTGGCTTATGAGCGTATGAATGATAAGTGGAACCAAATGAAAGAGCTTGGCGCTCGACTCATTGAAGTTGGTTCAGCTAATAAGACAGCGACCCAGGCAGACAATGACAGCTCAATCCAGCATTCGGTTTTGTCACTCGTTGTGGCCAATGTATCTGAAGCCTTTACCAATGCGCTACGTTGGTGTGCCAAGTTTGTGATGCCTGAACATGATATGAAGGTGGATGAACTTAGTTTCACGATTGCTCAAGACTTTAATAAACCTAAATACGATGCAACTCGCTCTAAATTGATTTACGAAGCTTGTCTTGCAGGTGAATTGCCGATGTATGTTTGGTATCACTATGAGCAGACCGGCACCTTCCCTGAAGATAAATGGGAAGACATCGTGAAGAAAATTGAAAAGCGTGAAGATGGTGGAATTGATTCACCAGATGATAAGGATTAAACATGAACATTTCAGCGCAGAAAGCCTTAGTTGATGCGCTGAGCCAACATTCAGCTTATCTCTATCGCGCATCATCTCAAGCTGTAAATGAACTAACAGCTCAGTTTAATAAGCTTTCCAATAGTCAGCTAAATCGTTTAGCAGAAATCCTAAGTGAGCTGAGTGATTCAGAACGAAATGCACTTAAAAGCCTAAACTTCTCAAGCAGGGCTAAATCTAGCAAAAACATTGAAGAAATTAAGACCATTCTAAATGAGTGGTTCAAATCAGTTGATGTGGAGTTGTTTGAGCAGTTCGATAAATCAGCATTGCAACTTGCGGTTTATGAGGCTTCATATTCTGCTCAGTTGGTTGCGGGAGCGGCTGCGGTTGTCAATGCTGAGAAGATTTATAAGGCAGCCAAAAAAGTGCCGTATGCCGGCGGGCAGCTGGTTGATTATCTGTTTGCCGATATTGCTGCATCATTGCGCAAAAAGGTGGAACACGTCATTCGTGATGGTATTTCGCAAGGCCAGACGAATCAGCAGATTGTGCAACGAATCAAAGGTCGCAAGGCTAATGATTATAAGGATGGATTGCTTAAGTCGTCACGTGAATCAATTGAGCGCCAAGTCAGAACAGCTCGCAGCCATATCAGTACATCGACTTACATTGATACTTATAAAGCCCTTGGGTATGAGTATGTCAAAGTTGTGGCTACTTTGGATGGTAGAACTTGTTATTACTGCGCAGATCAAGACCAAAAGGTTTATGCCATTGATGATCCGACTAGACCGCACTTCCCAGTGCATCCAAATAACCGTACAACCTATGTGCCGTGTAATAAAGATGGTGAGATAGCTGGATTACGGCCATTTGTGATGGATGAACGCAAAGTGAAGGATATTCCGAAAGATGAGCGTAAGCATTTGATTGGCCAGCTCGATGCAAATACCTCTTTTAAAGAATTCTTTGAGCAGTCGGATGAGTTCTTTCAGCGCACTTGGCTGGGTAAATCGAAGTATGAACTTTACAAGAAAGGTGAGTACAGCATTGATAAGTTTGCTGATCCTTTGAATAAACGGGGTTATACACTGGCAGAACTTAAAGCTTTGGATCGGAAGACATTTGAGGTGGTGGGGTTGTGATTAACCAACTTGCTTGCACCGAATATTGGTGTAAATTGAGTTGATTTCATTATTCCTTAGAGGTCAAATGTGAGAAAGCCAACATCCTTATATGATTTGTCAGAACTTAATTCATGGTCTTATGAGGATGACCATGAAATCAAATTAATGATGCATAATACGATGCAAGATATAACAAGTACTGATAAGTGGTTATATCTGGGTGCTGATATTACGAATGCATATTGGGCAAAAATAGGTATCACCTCTGGGGATCTAAGTTCGAGATCGTATAGCTCTGCTAACCCTAACTATTATATTTTTTGCGCATTTCAATTTAAACACAATGTAACACAAGAGCAGATGAGGATTGTTGAGAAGCAATTGCTCCATAAGTTTGATCAAACATTTATAGATTTGCAGGGTAACTCTTTACGGCTAAGACACTATGAGTCTAAAAATCTTTCAGAATGTTACTGCCCTATCAATTTTATTTATCTTTTAGATTTTCTGCATAGCGAACTTTTTCATAATCATAGTTGTAATTTTATTACACATGAGTACGAGAACGATTTCGGCGAGGTATATGGAGGTGCGGTAGCATGTGTTTTTAGCCCAACCCTTGATCAAGCCACAAAACTAAATTTACTAAATAGATTGATGCAGTCATAACAATTTAGAAATTTTAACTTAAGCACCCAACCGGGTGCTTTTTTATGCCTGCTGAAAGCTGATGCGGACAGCGTAACGAGCGGATGCTCATTTTAGAAATAGGGTCGGATGACTTATGAAACTTAAAACACAAACAATCGACGGTAAGACATATGCGGAAGTAAATGAGCAAGGCTTGCCTTTGTATATTCACGATGATGGCAAAGAAGTAGCACATGATGCAGCCCAAACCGTAGCTACCATTTCACGTTTGAATGGTGAAGCTAAAACAAACCGTGAACGCTATGAAAAGGCTGAATCCACGCTTAAAGCATTTGAAGGCATTGAAGATCCAGCAGCTGCTAAAAAAGCTTTAGAAACTTTGAAAAACTTCGACGATAAAAAACTGGTGGATGCTGGTGAAGTCGAAAAAATCAAACTCGAAGCAATTAAAGCTGTTGAAGATAAATATGCACCAATTGTTCAAGAGCGTGATGCATTTCAAACTCAACTGCATAACGAGCTTATTGGCGGCGGTTTCGCTCGTTCTAAGTACATACAAGAAAATATCGCTGTGCCGGTAGACATGATTCAAGCCACGTTTGGGAAGAACTTCCAGATTGAAAATGGCAAGGTTGTGGCGGTAGGTGCAGACGGTCAAAAAATCTATTCACGTGCACGCCCTGGTGAAGTCGCAAACTTTGATGAAGCTTTAGAAACTTTGGTTGGCGGATACCAACATAAGGATTCAATTTTAAAAGGTTCTCAAGCTGGTGGTGCAGGCTTTCAGGGCGGAAGTGGAAACAAATCGGGCCCTAAATCATTGGCTGAATGCAAAACCAAAGAAGAGAAAATTGCTTATATGAAGCAAGTGGGCGAACAAACATAAATTAATTTAATTTAAGGAGAGGCATATGCCTTTTGATTTACAGGTATTTAACAAGCAAACCTATGCCGCAATGACAGAAACAGTGGCACAGGACATTGATAAATTCAACGAAGCATCACAGGGCGCAATCCAATTGATCAATGAGCCTTTCGGTGGTGATTTCAACATTGAAGCATCGTTCAAGGCAATTGCTGGGATTGTGCGTCGTCGTAATGCATATGGTACAGGTACAGTTACCGCAAAACGTTTAGAACAATTACTTGATGTGGCTGTAAAGGTTGCTGCAGGCACTCCGCCGATTGAGTATGAAAAACAGCAGTATTCTTGGATTCTTCAAAACCCTGAACTTGCAGCCTTAACAATTGGTGAGCAGTTGGCAAAAGCGCGTTTAGCTGACATGCTGAATGCGGGAATTTTGGGTGCATCTACAGCAATTTCAGGAAATACCAATGCCGTGCATGGTGACGGTACTGATGCTGCATCATTCCGCTTGCTTAACAAAGGTGCTGCGAAACTTGGTGATCGTTCAAGCGCAATTCGTGCTTGGATTGTTCACTCCACAACAATGCACAACCTGTTTGATAATGCTCTGGCCAACTCAGAAAACCTGTTCCGTTATGATGGTGTGAATGTGGTTCGTGATCCGTTTGGTCGTGTGTTTGTGGTGACTGATGCCCCAGCATTGGTAGGTGATAACGCAGGTACCGCATTCTACAACTCGCTAGGCCTTGTTGAAGGCGCTGTGGTTGTGAATGACAACAATGACTTTAATGCTGAATTGGTGCCTGGCACTGGTGGTGAGAATATCAAGTACACCTACCAAGCTGAGTGGACATTCGGTGCAGGTGTGAAAGGTTACGCATGGGATACCGCTACTGGTGGCAAATCTCCAACTGATGCAGCAATTGGCACCCCAACCAACTGGGATCTAATTGCATCAAGCGTGAAAGATACAGCTGGTGTCCTAATTAAGTCTGCATAAATGAAGTGCCCCGAAAGGGGCTTTTCTTTGCCTGATTGGAAATAGAAAACATGAAACAAGAATCTAATAAACGCCTATATTTCACTGATGACTTTTCTCCTGAAAATGTAGCAAAAATTCAAGGCGAGGGTTATATCCTCCGTAAAGCCAGTGCTTATCACGAAGCTGATACTTTGGAACCATGCTCAGAAGTGGCTGGTGATGTTCCTAAGGCTTATCTAGATCTGATTAAACGCAATAATTCCAATATCGTCACCATTGAAGCTAAAGTTGGCATTACACCGGAATTACAAGCCACGATTGATCAGGCGAAAGCCGAATGTAAAAAGGTTGTTGCTGAAAATGACGAACTAAAAAAGCAAATTGAAGCTTATCAGCAGACTGAATTGCGAAACTCGGAATTACTCTCTGAAAATTCACGCCTATCGGATGAGTTAGTAAAGCTGAATGGTGTGCTAGTTGAGCGTAATGCTTTAGCAGGTCAAGTCAAAGACCTTGAAGCCAAGCTCAAAAAACAAACCGCTACAGAAGCAAAGGCAGCCAAAACTGCTGAAGCAAAGGAATAACCTATGAGCTTTATTACCCAAGAACAGGCTGAGCAGATTCTAGGTGCAGACTTTGCGCCGGCTGGTGATAAAGCTCGCCTTATCAAATTAGCGAATACATGGATGCGCAACGATGTTGGATATGTGCCAGACACTATAGATCCAGTTTTAATTGATGCTGCATGCGAAATTATCAAAGGCATTCAAGCTGGTGTAATTTACGCAGGTATTGCTCGTCAAACTACCAGTGAGAGCGTGAAGGCCGACACAGTGCAAGTCACTGAGAGTTACGCTGAAGGCAGTGTTGAGATATCTGAGTTTGAACAAATTGCACGGGCCTACATTGCTTCACTTAATTTAAAGTCTAAAGGTTTTGGATTTGAGGTGTTTCGAGCATGACTAACACCGACTATGTGCCTGAATGGTATATCACGCCTTTTGAGCATTCGAAGTACACGCTTGCTCGTAATCAAATGCATATGGATCTTCTATTTGATGACATGAATGATTCGGATGAATTTCTATCTCTTGGCTGTCCTGCGCAAGTCGATTATTACGATGGCGGCAGGCACTGCATTGTTCAGCTCGGGGAAACGCAAGATAAATCACTGATTATTGTTCATGGTTTACTGTTGCATGAAGCTGTGCATATTTGGCAGCGTACAAAACACCTAATGGGTGAAAAAGAGCCAAGCATTGAATTTGAAGCGTATTCAATACAACGAATAGCTCAAGACTTATTTGCTATGTATGAAGAGAGCGAAAGTCATGATCAAAAACAAAATTCAGTCTAAAGTGGCTGCGGCATTTAATAAAAAGTTAGCTGATGCTGTCGACTCATTCACCTGTGAAAAACCGATTTACTCAGGCGAGTTTGATTTTGAAACGCAGACTTATCCAGTTGTAGGTAGTGAATCTTATTCAGGGCGTGGCGTTCTCGGTAATTATTTAAAAGACTTGGTGAAGCCTGCCGACTATCAATCCGAAGATGCAAAAGCGATTGTTCTGCAGAATGAAGTTACTGCAGTACCTCAGATTGGTGATGTTTGGGTTACCGCTAAAGGTGGTTTCGAAGTTAAAAATATTAGCCAGGATCCAACAGGCAGTATCTGGACTTGCCAATTGAGAAAGATATGAATTTAGAGTTTATTATTTAATAAATATACATATAATCAAGTCAACTCATATTTGTGTGAATCAAGTGTGGAAAATAAAGGATTAGAAAATCAGACAGTAGAGGTCACGTTAAAGGTTAACAACGCTTTGATGGGAACGGGCTATAGTTTGACATCGCAGCCAGACTTCCATTTGACAGTTATGGATTTTTACAATTTAAAAAGCCCTGCCAGAAAATTTGATCTATTTTCAAGCAGTGTCTTTTTTATAGGTATTGGTTTGTTGTTTACAAGTGTAGGGCGCTATATTGCACAGCAGATGGGTTATGCAACCAAAATAGAGCCATACGAAGTGATTGCTGGCTTTGGTGCAATAGGGATTGCAATTATTTGTTATGCCATAGGCTCAATACTACCCAACCCTAAGAAGGAATTGTTCAAAAAAATAGAAGAACACTTCGCAAGTAATCCGCCATCCAGATCAATTGTTAGAGCAAAGGATAACTAATGTATAGTCTTAAAAATATACCACCTGACTACAAGGCATTCCAGGCGCTAACTGTTTGTAGCAATAAGGTTTTAGGTGGTGGCTTCCCATTTTCTCTAGGTGATGGCTTGCCCTTATTGGTTGGAAACGGCCCCGGCCCTGTGATCTGGCTTCAAGCTGTAAAAAATGCAGACACAAGAGAATTAATACTGTTGGTGGATAGAAATGTCCCTACGGTAAAAGGAATTGAAGTCAATAAGCCTGAAGAAGGGGTAATTGAAGTTTTTAATGGCTCTACAAAAATATTAAGAGTAAAAAAAACAGGCTTGGATTCTGCTGTTATTTCAGCGCTAGACTTAAGGCCAATCGGCTTAAATATCACTGGAAACCAAGATGGCTTGAATATTGGTGGGTCATCTTTTTCTAAAAACACATTCCAAGGGGCAGAAGTTTTCATTGGTCTGGGGTAAAAACTAGTTTTATACAACCCACCTCGGTGGGTTTTTTAATGGGTGGAATTTATGGCCTGGAAAAACAAACCAACCAATTTCGCGATTGAGGTGGTGAAGAATGCAGACAACCATCTCAAAAAGATTGTAGGCGAAACACTTCAACAGGTAATCACTCGATCTCCTGTAATGGATGGTGAATACAGAGCATCACATAAAGTCACGCTTGATTCACCGCAAGGCACGTATGAGGAAGGCTTTGACCTATCAGGTGGTGCAACACTATCAGAAGGCTTAAAAGTAGCGTCTACAGCGAAAATAGGCGGCCTTGTGTATATCCAAACATTGAGCCCATACGGCACACGTTTAGAAAATGGCTGGAGTCAACAAGCGCCCAATGGTGTCTACGCGTTGTCCTATCAATCAGTTGCGAGTAAATACAAATGATGACACTTACTCAGGCTGAAACTGAAATTTATAAAAAAATAGGTCAATTCACTGGTGTGGATAAAGCTAATCTCCGTATTGAAAGCCAGCCACTAAGCGTAGGTCAGCACTTTAAAGCGCCAACCAATAAAGCGTGGTGTAAAGTTTTTATACAGTACGCAGACAGTCAGGTTGCATCAATTGGCAATAGTCCATGTATCCGAGATTACGGCATTATTTCAATCCAGTGCTTCACGCCAAAGAACAGCGGAACACTTGCTATGACCGCACTGTGTGACGCATGGCGCTCATTTCTGCAATCCTTTGGTGTGTCTCATCTTGAAGTCTACAAAGTCCACGCACCACAAAGCATGGATGACCAAGATTTTTACGCAAAAATAATTAGAGCTGAGTTCCGAGTGAACTAGCTTAAACACTTAATTAAACCGTCCTTATTGGGCGGTTTTTTTATGCCTGTTTTCAGGCAAACCACTGGCTAGAACGACGGTTCAAAGAGCGCGCTTCCATGTTCAGCGTGCCTGCCAGTTTCTTTTTTTTGAACATGAACATATAAGAGGAAATCTTATGAACATGATGACAACATTGAATTTACGCGCCATGGTCTCAAATGAAAATGGTGAACCAAAGACAACCAGTTACGCAGTAGCGGAAGCATTCAAAAAAAGACACTCTGATGTGCTTCGAGCAATTAAAAATATGAAGTGCTCACAGAAATTCCGTGAACGCAATTTTGCGTTTACCTTAGAAAACAAACAGATAGGTAATACGAAAAGAAATACTGGTTTTTATCAAATGACAGAACGTGGCTTCATGTTTCTTGTCATGGGTTTTAGTGGCGAAAAAGCCGATGCTATCAAAGAATCATTTATTGATGCATTTGAGTGGATGTCAAACCAAATAACCCAAACCTTCCAATCTAAATGGGCTAGATATAACCATATTATTGGGTATCGCGAAAATCGCAAACAGCAAGTTAGTTGCTCAGCTAGAGACATGAACGTGTGGAAACATGAAAAGCATCCGCTTGATGATGAAATAGCGCAATTAGAAAGCGAGTTGCAACCGTCATTGCCATTCTTCCAATCATCTTGATCAGATTTTAAATCTAACCAAAACCAATGCCACCGAAAGGTGGTTTTTTATGCCTAAAAATTAGGAGCAAGCCATGTCTAAGGGCAGCGCGATTAAACTGTATTACGCAGCAGAAGAAACACCGGGTGTTTTACCAACAACACCAGTCTGGAAAACAGTCCGTCGTGTCACTGACGGCCTAACTGAAAACATCACCACATCGACTTCAAACAGTGTTTTGGATTCTCGATTCCGCCAAGGCTCAACCGCAGATGAATCAGAGATTACCGGTTCACTTGAGGTTGAATTATCTATCGGCACATTCGACGACTTCATTGGCGCAGTAGCTATGAATGATTGGGTGGTTGATGTCACAGATACCAAAAAACATACACTTCAATTTGGTGGTGATACAACTAAAACATTCACTTTTGTAAAAGTGTTCTCTGACATCAACCAGATTCACGTGTACAAGGGCATCCGTATTGGTGAGCTTGGCTTGAGCATTGCAACCACTGGCAAAATTACAGCGACATTTGGCTTGGTTGGAACAGACTTCGAAAAAGCAGTCTCAAACCCTGTGACTGACCCATTACCTGCGGACGATGCGGTTTTAGTATCAGCATTGAACGTCAACACAATGACGGTGAATGGTCAAAATACTGTTGGCACTGCATGTGTGCAATCGGTTGAACTAACAATCACAAATAACTTGTCAGCGTATCGCTGTATTGGCTCTGGCAAGCTGTCAGCTCAGGGTTACAATGACAAGATGGTTGATATCACTCTAGCCACTCAATTCATGTTTACAAGCCAGTCAGCAACATATATTCCTTTTGTGAAATCGCGCGCAACCATGCCGCTTGAGTTTGCAATTGAAGATCCAGCAGGCAATAAGTACGCTTTTAACTTCCCTCAATTAGAAGTGTCTGAATCCTCACATCCTGATGGTGGTGGCGATGATGACATCATGCTTGATGTGTCATTTGCTCATATCAAAACATCACCAGTGATTACTCGCACACTAAACGCATAACAATAGCCGCCTTTGGGCGGTTCTTTTTGGGATACAAAAAATGCAAATTACAATTTCAAAAAACCCCTTAATTGCTGAAAAACACCCTTCGGAATGGGTGCCTCATCCTGATGGCGGCGAATACTTGATTGCTGGTATTGATCGACCAAGCTTTCAATATATGCAAAGCGATTATCAACAAAAAGAACAAGCGATCCGAAATAGCAGCATTCCAATCACGGATGATTTTGTGCATCAATCTAATATTGAATACAGTAGCTTGATTGGCAAGTATTTAGTGCTTGGTTGGCGTGATACCCCAATTAAACTTGAATACTCAGAAAAGAATGCTGCTGATTTGATGGCTTATGGCAAAACAGCTAATGATGAAAGCTACGGTATGAAATTAGCTCTCTGGGTAACAAATCAAGCCAGTCTTATTCAGATTCGTGCCAATCAAAAGAAAGATGCCGTATTGGGAAAGTCATCGAACTCCACGAATACAGCGAGCGATACGCAGGACTTACCAATCACCAAAAAAAGCAAAGGCAAGCGCTCGGCTTAGAAGTGCCAAAACCACCACGATACAGCTACACAGCAAATGCAATACTGAGTTCTTATAACACTATTGCACGAGCTAGAAAGTATGAGCAAGGTGTGCCATTAGCTTTGAGTGCCACCGATATTGGTGCATACCTTGAGTTGTATGAAGCGCCTTGTGAATTACATATTTTGGTCGAGTGTGTATTCGCCTTGGATAACAAGCACCTAGATAAGGCGCATAAGCGGTTGAGTAAGAAATCAGCGTGAGTTGGTTTCTTTTGTTGATAAATAGCCAGTTTGATGATGCTCCGCGACAATATTTAACGCACTTGTTATAGAAAAGAGTACCCATTTAGACTTACATGTGGTAACCGAAAAACATTGACCGAAAAATAGCAATCGAATATAGTTGCGTATACCCCTAGTGTCATTTGATAGTTAGGGTCTTTTTGTCTCAGGAGAATAGTATGATTAAGTATGCAGTTGAAAAATCTGCAACATTTCATGCAGACAAGAATCAACATTTAGGTGTTGATATTCAGCATCTTATTGCACTTACACAACAAAAATCATATAGAATGCCTTCAGGGTTAACTCGCGAAGAAAGAAGAGCATGGGCCAAGAACAACCAAAAAATCCAGAACTAGAAACAGATGAGATTATAGAATCTCCAATATATTTTGTGGATTTTAGTCAAGAATTTGATTATTTATACTCAAATGTTTTTACTAGAACAAAGTTAGATTTAATTGATGATTTTTTAGATCATTATGAAATTAATGGATTGAGAAATTGGAAAGGGAAGATTTCTTGCTCATGGAAGGTCCCTCAACATTATTCAGATTGGGAGAGTAGATCTGCTTTTGCAAAGCACTACAATCTTTGGCATGCCCATATTGGCTTACCCACGTGGCAATCATATCCCAATGTACCATTTCAAACATCTAATCAAGTTTTGCATTTTCAAAAGATTGGCTCTTTTGAAATAAAATTATTAACTCTCAGCACACACAATCCAATAGATTTGCCAACACTAGAAAATATTCTAGATGAAGAATAACCACCCTCGGGTGGTTTTTTAATGCTTGATAAAACAGCTGGTTAAGGTATAAATATATCTTTAGTTTGTTTTTTGATCGGGGGCAGCTGTGAAGAGAATTTTAGTTTTAGCATTAATTGCATCGTTTGCAACGGCAGCATATTCACATGGTGGACGAACCGATAAGAGTGGTTGCCATAAAGAGAGCAGGACTGGTGAAAGACACTGCCACTAAAAAAGCACCTTAGGGTGCTTTTTTTATTGGGCCATTTTGAATAACTATATCTTTAATTTCAAAGAGTTTTACATTTCGTTTTGAATTGACAGCAAAGCAAGAGTTTTTATTACAAACATTTGTAAGCTTGTAAGCTGATACCTTTTCTTGATCTTTTTCGATGAATGCGGGAAATTTAGTGTAGTTGGTTTCCTTAGGAATATTTGTACTAAAGTTTGTTTTATGGTTGTGTTCAGCAATTTTAAATCCCTCGGCTTGTAGGTTTTGCCCAGCAGAAAATATTGCAATAAAAGCATAAACAAATATTAGAAGTACAAAGTAGTGGATGGCAATTCGAAATATGGTTGTTTCCCCATTAATTTGACTGCTATCTCCATATGCGGAATTAGCTATTTGCTGATAAGTAATTTTATTTTTAGTAAGTTTTTTTATAGAAAATTTCACTGCATCGCAATCACAGAACAGTGGGCGAGGTTTCCTTTTTTTAAATATATATTCCACCTGGTAGGGTGTGAGTTGCAGACTCGTAATTGGAAAATACTTTAACTTTTTATGTTGATCATAAAATTTAAATCTTACTAAATATAATAAAAACAAAAAGGTGGTGAAAATAACACCCATAATAAACTCTGCATCTTTACGAGAGTAGCCCGCAAAAAAAGAGATTACGAGAATTGCAGTTAGAAGCGTTAAAAATCTGTCAGGTGCAACAACAATGCCATCGACTAATGTTGTGGATAAGGATAACTCAAAGAAACTTATGGGCACGCCAAAGTATTCTGCATACCCAAAGTTGTACCAATAACCACACCAAAATAAAAAAGCGGTAAAAACGGTGATAATTAAAGCAAGATCAATATTAAAAGAAAATTTCATATTTTTATTAAGTAGTTAGGTTTTAGAAATTACACAACATCGGATTGAGGGTGTGGAATAAGGCACCAGATATGATGCTAAGTCAGTACTGACTTACTTTTCTTGGTTTAATAACGACCTTCAAGACCATTTAGTCTGCGGTCATTCTCAAACTGATCTTGTTCCAGTGCTGCAACTTCATCTTCAATCTTTGCAACGCGTTCTGGCATGTCTTTAAGCTTCAAGAGTTCATTGAGTATCGATTTAGCCCAAGCCTCCAATTTATCAGGATCAGTGATGTTCTTTGGGTTGGTTGGCTCAGGAAGATTATCAAGCTCAAATGTTCTCTGTAGTCGCAATTGAGCCTCAGCATTAATAGATCTGCTGTTTTGTTTAGCGGCATCAACTATCTGCTGTTTTAGCTCAGATGGTATGCGTAAATTAAATTGAACATCTTCAGACATTTTTAGTCCTAATATTTTGATAGCACTTGTTAGCAAAATATGTTGACATAAGTTTTATTTGTTTGCTATGTTAGCAATTGTTAGCTAATGCTAGCATTGATCTGGAGATAGGGATGGCAAGACAAGACCCACAGGTAAACGTGCGTATACCTGAAAAAACATTGGAGCGATTCAAAGAGGAGACTCATAAGGATCGTAGAACTATCACAGCTCAGCTAAATATGATCATTGAGGAGTGGTTGGATAAGCGAGCAAAAGAGAATGAAGCAAAAGCATAAACTTATAGGCAATAAAAAACCCCTACATCTTGGCGGACTCGGGGCTTTAAATGTCGACAAACTACAGGATTATCAACAATGAATAGTTTAACCCAAATCGCAGTACCTTTCCACAATGCTGAATTGTATATCGTGGAATTTGAAGGGCAGCCATATACACCAATGAAACCCATTGTTGATGGTATGGGGTTGGATTGGAAAAGCCAGTTTGTGAAATTAAAACAGCGCTTTGAACAAGGTATGGTGGAAATCACCATACCTACTAAAGGTGGTTTGCAAACCATGCTTTGTATATTGCTTCGAAAGCTACCGGCATGGCTTTATTCAATTCATGCAAACAAAGTAAAACCCGAACTTCGAGACACGGTTATTAAGTATCAAGAAGAATGTGACGATGTGCTTTGGGATTACTGGACAAAGGGCAAGGCTGTAAATCCTCGCAAAACCACCCCGAAAGATCGTGAAAATTTACGTCACGCTGTATCGAACTTAGTATCACGTGTGAAGATCAATTTTTCAGATGCATACAACATGGTTTTGCAGCGATTCAATGTGAAAAGCATTGAAGAGATACCACTTGATACTCTCGACGATGCAGTTGAATACGTTCACGGCTTGATTTTGACATTTGATAAAGTTCAGCAACATTCACCAGTAGATATTAATGCAGTGCAGGATTGTCACGGTGTATTGCAATATCGCTTGATTGAGTATCACAGTCAGCTTGAAAAGGAAGTAAAGCGTTTAGGCGGCAAGATGCCTGAACACCCATCTTTTAATCCTGACCAAGTTGCACAAGCTTTGATGTCAAGAATACTTCAAGGTAAGCAGATGATGATTAAACTAAATTATCAAGGTGGGTTTTCTCTAGATTTAATTCCACGAGACGCTGTAATGGTGGATGCTAACAACATTCCAGAATTGGTAAACCGCGCAGACTTGGTCTCAAAGGAGCAATTGCCACTAATAGTGCAGAACGCCATGGGTCGATTAGTTAAATAAGATTAGACATAAAGAAACCACTCTTCGGAGTGGTTTTCTTTTAGTTGTATATACTTTTTTCAAATAATTGAGTAATTTATCACCTTTATTTAGGGGGTAATATGAAAAAGTTATTAGCAATCGGTACTTTATCTTTAATTTCATCTTTGGCTACGGCTGAAAATGCAATCGTTCTTCAATCAGGTGAGCCATTGCCTTTAGGTGCTTCCGCAAATACAGTACAAAATAGATCATCTACAAATAATAGCTATTTGCCGTCTGGTGGTTATGTTTCTGCAGGTTATGCGGGATCGAAAATTGGCTCAAGCGAATTTGGTGGGGATGAGCGTTTTAATGGATTCTTTTTGAATGCTGGAACATACGTTGCGCCTAAAACATCATTGTATATGGAGTACGCATTCCAAGATGCTTCAGAAATGGATTTTAGTGAAGTAATCCTAGGTTTAAATTATAAATTTCTTGAGAATGATAAAAATTATGCATCGGTAGGAGGTGGTATTGGGTATGCATGGCTAGATGAAAAAGCATACGACCCATATTACGACATGAATGTTTCTCTTGAGCTTAATTACTTGACGCTTCCGTTATACTTGGAAGTGGGGCATCAACTTAATGCAAACTTTGAGATATTTGGGAACCTTGGTTATAAATGGTTTTTCAATCGCGACTCTGAGGCATGTATAGATGGGTTGTGTGTTTCTGGAAATAGCTCAGACTTAGATATTGATGGCATGACATACAAAGCTGGATTACGTTATAACTTCTAAAAGTAGAACCGCCCAAGTGGCGGTTTCTTTTTGCCCGAAAAATTAGTATCTTATCCTGAATAATAAATATTTGGGGGGTGTATGGCTTTAAAGCAGTGTAAAGAATGCGGGAATCAGGTTAGTGATAAAGCGCAAAGCTGTCCAAGCTGCGGTGCGAAACAGCCAAAGAAAATGGGTATATTCGCTTGGATTGCTATTATCTTTGTTGGGTTGCTAGTGATAGGCGCCATTGCTGATGGCGGGGATGGCTCTTCAGTATCAGAGCCGTCACCAAAAGAATTAGCATTGCAAAACCTAGACTTTGATTTTGAGTGGGGTAAAGCAGGATTTGATAGCGTCATGGAAATCAATATGACAATCAAAAACAACGGGACTAAAGACATTAAAGACCTTACAGTTGAATGTGTTCACTCATCAAATAGCGGAACTGTAGTGGATAGAAATAAACGTGAAGTTTATGAAGTCATTAAAGCTGGCGAAACCAAAAAAATTAACAACTTTAATATGGGTTTTATCCACTCACAAGCAACATCATCTAGTTGTAGCGTTGTGGATTTAGTCGTTATGTAAAGTTTAGAACTTATTAACAGACCTCGCGAAAGCGGGGTTTTTTATTGCCTAAATTTAGGAGTCTCTCATGACTGAAACATCACGCCTTGAAATTATCATCGATACAACCAAGGCAAAAAAAGGCACGGATGATGTCACCAAGTCGTTAAAGGATGTGGAGACTCAAGGTGATAAGACCGAAAGATCAGTAAAAGATACAGCTAAAGTCATTTCAGATGCGGGCGATAAATCTAAATCATCTGCCAAAAAAGTTGATGACCTATCTAAAAGCCTCTCAACTGCGGGAAATGAAGCGAAGACCACATCGGGGAGAATGAGTGAGTTAAGAAACACAATGGCTCAAGCTGCAAGCGATGGGAAGTTTGGCTCACATGTGCAAGGGCTATCTACAAAACTATCTGGCTTAAAAGGTGGTGCGCTTCTTGTGGGTGCATCGCTTGCAGGTGCTTTTGTTGGTGGTGTTGCTGTAGCGAGTGGCTACCTTGCAAACATGGCTTTAGAGGTTGCAAAAAGCAATGTAGAGCTCGCACGATTTTCAGCGATTGCAAATACATCTATTGCTAACTTTCAAGGCTTGGCTGGTGCTGCTGCAACATTTGGCGTATCGCAAGAAAAAACCTCTGATATGTTAAAGGACTTCAATGAAAAAATCGGTGAATTTAATGCGATTGGTGCGGGCGGTGCTGTAGATTTCTTTGAACAGATTGCAGTCAAGACAGAAGGTGGTGCACAAGGAGCTAAAAAACTTGCTGAAGAAATGTCGAAAATGGACGGCATTGACGCACTTCAAACTTATGTAGATAAATTGGAGGAAGCGGGCGTAAACCAAAAGGAGATGTCATTCTACCTTGAGTCTATGGGTTCAGATTTAACCGCACTAGCACCGCTGTTAATGGATGGCGGTAAACTCTGGAAAGACTACCAACAAGCGCTAGAGGATGCGGGGGTTATCACTGGTGAGGAAGCAATTCAGAAATCTATTGAATTGACCGCTCAAACTGAATCACTTCAAATGCAATTTGGCGCACTAAAAAGTGAACTAGCTTCGCAAGTAATGCCGATTCTAAGCACACTACTTTCCTACTTTATGGACGGATCAACTGAGGGCGGCCGCTTTGCTGGTGTAATTCAGGGCATCGGGGTTGCTGCTCAGGGTGTTGGCGTCTTAATTGTTGGCCTTGCAACAGGCATGAAAAACCTTGTCGAGCTGATGTCTTTAGTTGTCAATCAGTTTAAAACTATTGGCACAACTGCAGTAAATTTTGCTAATGCTGATGGCATTAAGGCAAAAGGCTCCGCATTACTTTCTGGTGCTAAAGACTTTGTGTGGGGCAATGGTGCTAAAGCCGCGAAAAATATATACAGCAATTCCAAGCAAGGCATCTCGTCAATTAGTAATATTGCCTCATCACAAGCGGGTCAATATGACGCTTTAACCAAATCTATTATCAACAACCGCAAGGCGCAGCTTGAGTGGAATAAACAGCAAGGCAAAGGGCTGGGTGGTGGAGCTGAGCAAAATAAGAACCTTTTCCCAACTCAAAAAACACCTAAAGCAGGCAAGGCGAAATCTGGCGGTTCAGCAACCAAAGCGGTAACTGATGCTAAACGTCTTGCTGATCAGCAAAGACGCGAAGCTGAAAGACTACAGGTTGAGATTGAAAGAGCTAAAGAAAGAGTAACCAAGGAGTATGCGAGCAAAGAAGAAAGGCTGCTCATGGATTACAACGAGTCTAAAAAAGAAATTGAAAAAGGCTTTATAAACGATCCAACCAATCGAGATGCTTATCTCAAAAAAGCTAAAGATACATATGAAAAAGAGCTTGCAGCATATCGATCAGCGCAGAAAGACAAGCTTGAATCATATCAGCGTGATTTTGCTGACAAGACCTATTCAGCAACAAGCGCAATTGGCTTATCGAATGTTGGTACTGTTTATGGCAAGGATAGCCTCAAGTACAAGATGGCGAGCCTTAGCACCAATCTGTATGACAAGCAGCGGGCAGAAAGTCAAAACTATGATGATGATGTTAAGGACATTAATGCTGATTACGATACACCTGAATTGGCAGGTGAGCGATATGCACTTCTTGAGGAGGCTAAACGCGCTCACATGCTTCGTATGCAGCAGCTCGATGTAGAACATAACGAATCATCAAAAGAACTAGTTATGCAGCAATATCAAATGCAGCTATCAAGTTTTTCGAGTTTGGCTGGCTCTTTACAAGGCTTGGTGAGTGAGTCTAGTTCGGCATATGCGGCACTATATGCAGTTCAGAAAGGGTTTAATTTTGCTCAAGCGGTTATGAACGGCTACACAGCTATTTCGGCAGCATGGGCATCAGCACCATTCCCATATAATATGCCTGCGGTAGCAATGGCAACCATGGAGACAGGTGTTCTTCAAGCGGCAATTTCTGCTGTAACGCCAGGCTTCAAATCAGGCGGCTACACTGGCAACATTGGCTTAAATCAAGAAGCAGGCGTGGTTCATGGTCAAGAGTATGTGTTGAATGCTGAAGCTACTAAACGAGTTGGTATCAATACTCTTAATGCCATCAACAACGGTGGAACTATTCAGGCCGAGAAGCAGGCACAAGCAAATGCGAAGGTGCAGGGTAGTAAACCCCAGGCTATCGATAACAATCTGCGTGTAATCATGGTTAAAGATGAGAATGAGGCTAAAGATATGCTTTATAGTGCAGATGGTGAGAAAGCTTTCTTGTATCACATGAAACGAAATCGCAGCAAGGTATAGGCCTGCTTCGGTGGGTTTTATTTTTATCAATTTTAGGAATTTAAAATGAAAACATTAATTGCTTTAGGTGTGGGTATTGCTCTTGGGCTTTGCTTTAAGATGGCGGAGAAGGCTAAAGAGTCAAAGATTGTTGTGGTTGATGATCACAATTCTTTTGGTGAGCATATTTTTGGTGATGAAGGTAAAGAAGCATTTAAGAAGTTTTATAAGGGCCAAAATCTGGATTTATAAACTATTATTGTCGACTTTGAAGATCAATAAATGAAATATCTGGTTTTTCACCATTCAAGCAGCATAGAATGTATAAAAAATTACCGATGTTTATTCTATGAGTTCCATTCAGCCCAAATCAAAGCTTGAAGAGATAGCAAATATTTTTGCTAATGAATCAATCAAGTTTGATCTCAAGCCGTTTGGTGAGGGATCTAGACTTATAAGTAAGTATAGAAAAAATATGAATGAGCTTATGTCGTCTGATCCATATGAGGCATATACAGGCTTAGGCGTGCTTAGTGCTTATGAGAATAAATATGATCTTGCTCTAAAGTATTTTGACGCTGCTCAAAGGCTGGACCCAACATCCCGATCCCCAAAAATAAATATTGCTACCTGTATGCTACTTGAGGGGGACTTGGATAAGTGTGTTGACACTTTATTAAACACGTTAAATGACTTTCCAAATGAACCAATGGTTGTCAGCACTACGCTTAAGGTTTTATCTATGTTCTTTTATTTTGATGAAATAGATCGTCTTAAAGGCGAAGGTCGAAATAATTCTTCTCTTTGTAGGGTTGCTGCTGAAGAATTGGAAGATACTCTTGATGTTATGGACTTCATTAAATCTACAGATATTGACCTAAGCGTATTAAGAACTATGAAGGTCTTAGCTAATCAAGAGTTTTTCTCAAAGTTCTCTATAAATTCCTCATATGTATCAAACTACAATGTGGATTGTGATGATGTAAAGTTTGATGAAGTTGTATATATTCCACCTGAGTTATTTGGAAATATGAGTGCGGAAAAAGATTCTGTAATTTATGCAATGAATGAATCATTACAGGAAAAATTTGTCGATTTAATGATGCATTATTCATTGCAGGAAAATGCGGAAACACTTTTAAAAAGCTTCAGAAATATTTCTATCTATTTTTTAGCTGATTCAAGAATTAAAAAGAGTTAATCAATGGATTGTAAATTATTTGATGAGATTGCAGATCATATATCTAAGTCTGGATATGAAGAAATAGAATGTCGCCGAAGAACCAGCTCAGGCAGGCATTACTATTTTATCTATCATACTGTTAAGGATTGGCTGACCAAAAACCACCCTGAAGTAATTAAAAATATGGGCGGCAGCAGCCATGAAAAGCTGCAATTTTGCATGGAACAGCTCTGTATTGATTGCGCTGATAAGAAGTTTGGCATGTTAGCTTTAAAGCTTAAGACGCTACACAGAATAAGAGTTCATGCTGACTATTATCTTGATGATGAATTCTTGGAAGGACAAATAACGATGATCAAGAAAGAAAAAGAGCGAGTTTGTGAACTTCTTAGAGAGCTAGAGACAAAAAGCTAAATAGCTTGGCGATATTTTTCAATATTTAATTTTCACCGCCTTAACTGGCGGTTTTTTAAGGTCTGAAATTTGAGGACAAAATGAAAATACAAACCAAATATGGCGAAGTACACGTATTAACAGATTGCCCTCTGCTTGATTCTACTGAACGTCTTGAGTTTAAAACCGAGGTGCATGAATCGTTTGATGGTAGCGAAATTCGATACATTCAGCGTGATGCACCACGTCAGGTCTTGAGCTTTAACTACGTGAATATGCGTAAAGCCATGGGTGATATGTTCCACATGCTGTATGCAAATTTGCGTAAACAGTGGGGTATTCCGTTACCACAGTTTCGACAGCTCATTCCAGATCTAGAAGATAGTGACTTCATTATCATGAACACGACAGCACACCAAGCCGACCTTAGAGTCGGTTTTATTTTGCTTGAAAGTTCTGAGGGTGCTCAAGTTGCTGAGATTGTGAGCATAGGTCGCTACATCATTGTGCAAGAAGAAATTCGAGATCCTGAAACGCAAGAAATCATTCAAGAATTGATTACTGAGTATCAGGATGGCTTCCGACTTGCAGCCAATGTGACAGCAACCAATACAGCAATCATGCCGCTACGGATCTGCATCATTGATGGTGATGCTTCAATCAACACTGGCGGTTTTTGGTCCAACTCAAGTGTGGCTTTTCGTGTGATTGCAGAGGATTCGCCTGAATTTGAAGCTGATGTGCCTGAGCAATTCCTTGGTGATGATATTTACTTCAAGCCTTTGCTGCTTGATGGCGACTCGCTAGAAATGACACTGACGCAACATCAAAACATTGTCGATGGCGATGTTGGTGGCTTTCAGGATTTTACCCATTGGGCCAAGCCACGATATTTAAAACCATTTAAGTCGTTACTACGTGACTGGAACCAATACACGGAGTATCGCAAGTTTTTGTTTCGTCGAATTGGGCGTTTTCAGGCATTTTGGATGCCACTATATGAGAAGCATTTGAATATTCTCAATACTGGAAACATCACAACTTCACTCAGTACAAATACAAAGTATCTGCTTGAAGCGGATCGTAAACACATTGCTGTGAGGCGCAAAGACGGCACTTGGACTGCACATGAAATTACGGCCAAAACGGGTGGTTCTTTAACTGTATCACCAGCAATCAATGCACAGCGCAGCAACATTCAAACGATTTGCTATTTAGGACTGTATCGCCTTGATGCAGATCAGATCGAATTTCAATTTTTAGGCGCACAGAAAACGCAAGTCACAGTGCCAATCGTGGAGCTTTCATCATGAAAACGAGAGCGGAACTCTATCAATTTAAGCACGGTACCCGCACCTGGTATTTCACCAATCAGCGCAAAGTAATCATGCATGCAGGCACTGAATATCTGCCAATTCGCGGTCTTTCACGCACTGAGATTGAAGATGAAAGCATTGATAAGTGCGATACCGAAGTAACACTTCCGCAAATGAGCTTATTAAATGCGGAAGGTGAAAACCTTGCTGCAGTATTTGCAGGGAAAATCTTTTATGGTGGCGTAACGGTAACAATCCTTGAGCTGTATCAAAACGAAACCTTGGTGCTGCACAAAGGCCGTGTGACGCAGCCGAAATTTGATGAAGATGCAGACACATTGACATTGGTATGTGAAACCGGTGAATCGTACTTAAACCGCAATATTCTGACGCGGAAGTTCCAAGCGTCTTGTCCGAATTCCATCTATGACCGTTGGTGTGGGCTTGACTTTGAGAAGCTGTCATTTGAAGTGGTGGTCACAACGGTATCGGGCTTAGATGTTAGTTTTACTGTGGTTCCAACACAAGTAATTGACGAGCTAGGCAATCCAGTGTTTGAACAAATCCCTGTTTTAGATGAATTGGGTCAACCTGTTTTAGACGGTCAAGGCAATCCGACTTATGAAGATGGCGAGCCGATCATGGAAACAAAGTCATATCCAGCAGCATGGCTGAATTTAGGCCTGTTAGTGAAAGATGGTGTTTACACCACAATCACGTCGGGCGGTGGAAATTCTCTAAACCTTTATCGTCAGCATGTTGGTTTAAGAGTTGGTGATGTGGTTCGTGTTGCACCTGGTTGTGATCAATCGTTAAAAACCTGCCATGAAAAACTTAATAACAGTCTAAATTTTGCAGGGCATCCATTTATTCCGAGTCAAAACCCATTGGAAACACAGTTAATTAAGTGAGTTAAAGCATGGATATACAACACATCATAGCTCATTACGACGTTTCTCAGATTCAGCACACAAAAGCCATTGCACCCATAATTGTCGGGATGATTATCTCGGCTGTGATTTCTGTTGCTGTTGGAGTTTACAACTTCTTGCAAATGCGAAAGCAGCAGAAAAAGAACCAACAAAAGCCAAATCAACTTGATGGAACAATCGCTGATGAAGGTACTTCATTTAGCGACATTGCAGGTAGTCCACACATGTATGGAAACATTACCCATATTTGGGGTCAAAAAACAACTGCAATTAAAAGCAAAGGCGGGAAGAAATGAAAATTTATATCTCGGATTTACGGAAAGCCAAAATGTGTGCTCGCGGATCGCGGGCATTTTTTTTGGCTCAAGGTTGGGATTGGCAGGATTTTCTGAAGAATGGGCGTGATGCTCAGGACTTTATTAATACGAATGACGCAATGGCAATGCAGGTTGTAGAGGTGGCAAATGGGCGGCAGCAGTAAGCAAGTAACAGGGTATCGCTATTTTGCCAATTTTCTTTTATTTATTGGCAATCCAATTGAAAAAGTTCTCGGGATTAATTTTGATAAACGTGGGTGGCAAACTCCACTCATTGATGAGCAAAAAAATCCATTAAGCATTGGCGAAGTTAAACTACCAAACCTATATGGCGAAAATGAAGGCGGTGTTGCGGGGAAAATTCATGCGCGTTATGGCACTGAAAACCCTGATCCTGTAGATTTTTATAGCAGTTATTTAGCCAAAAATGATCTGCCGCCACTTGCATATCCGTATCAATCATATCTTGCATTTACCGGCTTAGGAACACCTGATTTCAGTGGAGGTTTGATTGGAAATATAATTGGTGCAGCACATGGCTATTACAACAATGCTTTCTACCTCGGCAACTCTGGCTACATGAAAGAAATGTTGCTACACGTTAAGCGCATTAACGTAAAAAATAATGGTGAGCCACAATGGAATCCTGAATTTGCAGAGATACCAGATGTTGAGATTAAAAGTATCGCAGAGGGTGGGAGCACACCCAACCTGCATTCAACATGGAAATGCAAAGAGGGCAACGGCGAAATAAGGACTCTAAGTAGTGACAGTGTGACAGGGTATGGTATTTCTTTTCAGGAAGTTAAAAATCCACCGAATTCAAAATCAAATGTCATTGTAGACTATCAGTTTGATGCATTTATAAAAGGTGAGATTGTCGTTACTTACTCAAGGGAATATGGAGCTAAACTAACCTTAACAACAGCTCAACCGCTCATAGCAAGTACTGATTATTTAAATTCAGGTGGGGTGCCAACTCGACGCAATGTATACAAGTTATTTGGGGATGAGAAATTCGGATTTGAAATTGAATATACAGCGCCAGCACAAAGCTCTTTTCATGTAAATGTTTCAGCAGTACCTAATGTATCTCCGTCTAGATTTGGGTTTTATTATAAAAAAGGGGATATCAATCCAATTCATAAAATTCGCGAAATTCTCACCGACGACACGGCGATGAATAAACCTGAATCTGATGTTAATAATATTAACTTTGCAAAAGCGGCGGAAAGAATATATTCAGAGGGGCTTGGTATTTCATGGTCAATTACTGAGAAATCATGCTTAGAAGCAATTAATGAATTATGCGGACATATTGAAGCTGGTATACGCATAAATCGTCAAACCGGTTTGTATGAAATGGTTTTATTTCGTGATGATTGGTTTGGTGAAAATGAACTTCACTCGCTAGCAGTTAACAAAATTAAAAGCATGTCTCTTGAAATTGCTAATGCTGACGAGGCAATTAATCAGCTTAACGTCAGCTATTACAATCGCGAAGCTATCAAAAACTCATCTTTTTCTGTTACCGAAAATGCTTCTATTCGCAATTTAATTGGGCGTGTAAATGCTGAAGAAGTTGACTTTCCGTATTTTATGAAACAGCGGAATGCTGCGGTTGTAGCACAATGGAAACTAAAGCAAATGTCTACGCCAGTGTGGAAAGGCTCTTTCACAACTGCTGAGTATAACGCACGGAAATGGAACCGTTACGACTTACTAAAATTGGCTTGGCCAAGAAAGTGGCAAGGTGAAATTACAGTTCGGATTATGAAAATCAATCTCGGTACGGGTGCTGATGTTTCAATTGATTTTGTTGAAGTTGTGCCGTATTCAGGCAATTTATCTTCAGATATCATGATTGATGAGCCGATTGATGTTGGTGTTCAGCCACCTTTGGCTTGTCAGTACGAGCCCTTTGAAATGCCGTATTACTTAGCTGTCATGGCACTTGGTCAGCGTCAAGTTGATGAAGAGTTAAGTTATGAAAATAACTTTGGTTTAGCTGGTGTTGTAGCTCAACAACCACAATCCAATTCTCTTTATGCTGTGATGATGACGCATGACGGCACAGAAGGCGAGGAGTGGGTACGCGCTGCGACAATTAACTATGAGCCTGCTGCTGAGCTTGATCAGATCATTTCAAGAACCTCAACAAGCTTTACAGTTAAAGACAGTGCTGCAATTTCAGGCTTGCTAATTGGCACATTAATTAAATGTGGCAGTGATTGGATTGGAACGCCGGGCGAATGGATGGTTTTTCAAGGCATTAATCCGTATACCGGTGTTGTGAGTGTAAAACGTGGTGCGCTTGATACATTGCCGCAGGCTTGGGGAATGGGCACAAAACTTTATTTCTGCGGGAATGATGTGGCTTTCGATTCAACTGAATATATTTCCGGCGAAGAGGTTCTTGTATCCGCACTCACAACCACGCCATCTGGCATGCTTGAACAGGAAGGTGCAATCGCTATTGAAATGAATGCACGTGCATTTAGACCATACCCACCGGCAAACGTGAAATTTAATGGAAATTATTTTCCAGAAACTCACGTTATTTCTAATGATATTTTGTTGACTTGGGCGCATCGAAACCGCGTTCAGCAAACTGGTGGTGAAATTATCGGTTGGTATGAAGGTGGTTTAACAGTTGAAAATGGAGTGACTTATTCGCTTGAGCTTTCAACCGCCCAAGATGGTGTTATTTACAACGCAAGTGGTATTGGTTTAGACAGTCATGCAATCCTTTCGTCAGTGCTTTTGCAGAATAAAGCACACAAATTGAAACTTTGGTCTGTGCGTGATGGATTTGAAAGTTACCAAATCTTTGAACACAACTTCTTTGTTGAATCTGTGAGTTTAGTTCTCACAGCCACAGCAGCGAAAGATAAAGTCACAGGGTCAACGGTTCCGATTGCAAACATTTTAGTGAATGTGGATGAATCACTTAAAGCCAATATACACTTCGATGGCTCAAACATTAGTGGTAAAGCTGAACCCGGTGCAACTATTACAATTGAAATTGAGGAGTAAAAATGGCGACTTACACAGGGGTGGCAGATGCAAATGGGGACTTTATAGTCCCTTTTTTAGCTTCATACACAAGCGGTCAAAAAGTGACGGTCACGTCAGAAAAGGAGGGGGCAACAAAAACAATTGAGCTGTTTGCTCCTAGTGATGTGAGCGGCGGTGGAAAGATTCGCTTTAGCGGAACAATGGTAAATTTTCCAACAAACGTTGGGAGTGTTGAAATAGTAGACTTATCGGGAGCAATCAATCCTTATGCTTTTGATGGTGAGAATGGCGGTTTCCCTAGGCTTGCGACATCACTAACAATCAACGGTGGTGATATTAATGTCGGAAATTACACCTTTCGCTCATGGCGAAATACACTTACTTTTACAGTTAATGCGGTCGTAAAAGCTTTAGGGCAGTGGTCATTTTCTTACATGGAAAAAGTAACAAATGTAGACGTATTTAACACTATTTTAGCTAGTGTAACAGCTACAACTATCCCAATTTCGTGCTTTTTTGGAAATAAAGCGGTAACAGGTCATTTAGTGATACCAGATCATATTGTAACAATTGACACGCAAGCATTTGCATCCTGGAATGCATTAACAAAGTTAACAATAGGAAGCTCTGTAAAAAATCTAAATATTCAATGCTTTTCAGGGTTATTGGCATGTAATGAGATTATTTGTCTTCCATTGGTGCCACCGGTATACGGAAATGGGGTGCTTGTTAATTTAAAAGCAAGCTGTGTAATCAAGGTTCCATCTGGATCTCTATCCGCATACCAAACAGCAACCGGATGGTCTGCATTTGCAAGTCAGATGGTTGGAGTTTAATGCGCCTTCAGGTGCTTTTTTATTGCCAATAATTAGGGGGCGCAATGTCGAATGACTACTCATCCGATCCACCGATAGCAACAGCAGGGCAGTTGCTTGCTATCTCAGACAAGATCAGCGACATATCAAAAAATATGGATAAGTTAGCTGAAATGCCTCAAAAACTTGACCGCATGAATATGCAGTTGGAGCAGCTTAATAAAGACCATCAGCAGACCAGAAGTGATTTGTCGCAAACACGTGACAATCTTCAGGACGAGTTGGATCGAGCAAAGTCAAACTTCAAAAGTGAGATTAAGCAACTCAGAAATGAAGTCGATCCAAAGTTTAAGGAAGTGGATTCACAGATCAGGGTGCTGCATGAGAGCAAAACCAAGATCGACAGTATCACCAACCTTGTACGCTTTGGTGGCATTTTCTTGGCCGGTCTATTCGTCGTCGCTTGGAATACTCAAACGAGCAAGACAGACACGGTAAACACTCAGACAATGGCAAATAGCCAGTCCATCCAAGTTCTTGAAAAACAATCTGATCAACTCTTAAGAACGGTTGAGGAAATCCGAAACAAACTTTACGAACGAAATATGAGAGAGGAAAAATGAAATTAATTGAAAATTGGCAACAAGCTTGGAAACTCAAGTCGGTACAAGTAGGCGCATTAAGCGCCTTTTTTTATGCCCTGATTTTATTCTCAGAACAGTTTTTAAGTGTCTGGGAGGTGATTCCACAAGAGTTGAAAAACAAGATCCCTGAAAACGTTGCTGAATGGGTGGGCATATTTGTCGGTGTAGCAATGGTGCTTGCTCGACTTAAAAAGCAACCTGAATTGCACACTGATATTCAACCCTTTGTTACAGTCACTGCAGGGCATAGCAATACTGATCCTGGCGCAGTAAATGGCAAATATAAAGAAGCTGATCTGGTGGCCAACTTCCGTAATGCAGTAGCTTTTTATTTACGCGAAGCAGGCATTCAATATAAAACCGATGGTGTAGGCGCAACCAACCAGAACTTAAATGCAGCAATCAAACTCATTAAAGGCTCAAGTGTTGCTGTTGAATTCCATATGAATGCAGCAGCTTCAAAACAAGCCAATGGTGTTGAAACTATTGCATTGCCGAAAGACAAGAAACTGGCTCAGGAATTATCCAAAGCCGTAGCATATGCTTTTGGTAGTCGATTACGTGGTGATAATGGTTGGATTGATCAATCTCAGTCAGCACGAGGGAGGCTCGGATTTATCAGCAATGGCGGCCTAATTGTAGAGCTTGGTTTTATTTCCAATGAAGAAGAATTATTCCAATTCAATGCGCGCTATTGGTCGGCTGCAAAAGCTGTAGCCAAAGTTCTGATTGAATATGAAAAGCGCAATTAAGGTTTTATTGCTGTGCCTCCTGTCAGGTTGCACAGCTCACACCATTACAACAAATGTGAATTTAGGAATATGTGTGAATGGTGACTTAAGATAAACCCATGCTGCTAAAATGCGGCCCGAAAGTAGCCATTAAAACAGGTCCGTATTCTTTTGAAAAACGAATAACTCTTTCAACAATAGATGTAAATTGATCAATTCTAGCTAAAGAACTTTCCTTTATTATTTCTATCTGTTTTTCAGCAGGATTGGCATCTAACTTTTGAAACAAATCACGCAGCTCGCTTAAATCAATCCCTTTTGGTATTCCAAAGTAATCATACGGACTTTGCCCCTTTATCCGAATAGCTTCTAGTTCTGCCTGAGTTATTTGATTGTGAGAGATTTCACCCTCAAAAACCTCATCAACATCCACCCCAACTTTAACTCTGTCGATGGTGTTTTCAGATATTTGAGCATCCGATATGCCAGAAGTTTTTATACCTGTTCCACAACTTGATATAGTATTTCCAAAGATTCTAGGACCCTTACTCATCTGATTTTCCTTTTATTAAAAACATATTTTACTCTTTATTTAAACCCCACCCAGACTCCATCCTAAAAACCTCTCCATTCTTAATCGTGTGCTCTATATAAAAGTAGGTCCATGTTTTCATATCCATCTCTTGTAGTTATTTTTCCCATCTAAATTATACCTGTATATAGTCATTAAAAAAATGTAGACTGATTTGTAGACTGTTGAATTATATTTGTAGACTACTAGTGGTTGTTAGTGCTAAGTGTTGCATATATACAATATATTTAAAAACAATGATCTACTGTTATTTACAACCAATCAGATTAAACGCAAAACAATGTTATCAGAACTGGCGCTTCTAAGAGAAGTCAAAATTTGAATATAAAAAAATGCAGCTTAGGCTGCGTTTTTTTATGCAAATAATGAATTGAGAAATCAATCTTTAAACGTATCATTCAAAGCTTGTTGTACTGCTTCAACACGGGTCTTGCAGGCTTTATAGGCTTGCATCGACTCTTCAACGATTTTCATAAGATTATCAATATCGGGTTCTTGCTGAGATTCGAGTAATTCAGCATTACGTTTTAAAACTTCATAGCCTTCTTTAAAACTTAGAGTATCAGTCGTCATGATTTTTTACCTGTATATGTTGAATGTCAGCCGTGATGATGCCGTCTTGCATTTCAATTTCAATCGGTGAATGCGTTGAAGGCTGAAGATTTTTCGTTGCGCGAATGGCGTGACCTTGCTGCCGGACGATGGCATAACCTTTGGAGAGCACATGTGCAGGGTTTTGCAGCAAAGTCTCACGCATGAGTATTTCAATATTCTGTGCAGCTGTTTTAAGTTGTAACTGAGCAAAATAAGCAGTGTTATCTTGGTATTGTTGTAATAGCCGAGTTGAGTCATTGATTTGACTCTGAGCCAAGGTCTTTATGACTTGTAGCAACTGATCATTTTGACTTTGATACAGAGCAATTTGATGTTGTGAGTGTAGTTGAATGCTTTGTAATGCCTCTAAAACGTCCTGAGTTCGCTCAACAATATGATTACGAATTCCCCCAATCACTTTACTCGGGGTATCGAAAGAGCGATGTGCAATTTCATCTAAGATTGTACGGTCTTTTTCATGGCCGATACCGACCCAAATCGGCACGCTACGCTTAGATAGAAGGGCAGCCAAATCATAATCATTCAGATAAGCAAGATCGTTAACAGCACCGCCACCACGAATAATCACGATCAAATCTGGCGCAGTTTGAAAGTCATTGGCCCATTGTCTTAAACCCAGTGCTAAAGCATCTCGGATACTTTGTGCTGCGGTATTTCCTTGAAAGGTTGCAGCATGATAGACAAATTCACACACGCCAGCATGTTGTAGTGCATCTGCATCTTTTTTAAAGTCACCTAAGCCAGCCGCATTTTCAGGCGCAATAACCAAGACATGCTGAATATCAAATGGCGCAGGCAAGTTTCGATTTTTATGAATCAGACCTTCGCTGGTGAGTTTTTCTAAAATTTGTTGATAGCGTCGAGCCAGATCACCCAAAGTAAAACTCGAATCAATTTCTTCGATATTGACTGAAAAGCCGTACTGCGGGTCAAATTTGGCACGCACTTTAACCAAGACATTTAAGTCACGACTGAGCTCAATGCCGCTTTCACGTTCAAATTTTCCGACAACTTTATTTGCAGTAAATTTCCAAATTGTGGCCTTACAACTGGCAATGACTCTATCACTTTCTTGTTCTTTTTCAGCTAATTCTAGATAGTAATGTCCACCTTTGATGTTTAAATTTCGAATCTCGGCTTTGACCCACACGGCATCATCAAAAGCCAATTGAATGACTTCTTTGACCGCAGATAGGTATTCGCTCAGCGTTAATTGAACATCAGACATAATTTAAAATAGGAGAATATACAAATGAATATTCATTTAAATACTAAATAAATATTCAGCAATTGCAAATGATCATTTCGGTTAACACAGCAGACATTAACAGCGCCACTACAGCGTAGCGTTTCAATCAAACGTTTTATTTCACACGGAGCAGTTCGTTCCAATTACTCAGATAAGCGGGGGAACACAGATTTTTCTTCATCCGCCATGTTGCAGCATCGTCCTGCGCTAAGCCGATCGAGACAAAATGATGCCCAAATTTTTTTTGAATATCGTCGATGGTGTCGGACAGTTTCAAACGGCTTTGTCTTAACGCCATATCGCAAAACAAATCTGGGGTAAAATTTTGTTTTGGAATGATTTCTAATAACACTACACCGGCTTTTTTATATTTAAATCCCGCTCTAAAGATTTTTTCGGCGGCACGCGTTGCTGCTTGGGTGATACTAATTAAGTCATCGGTATGCTCATTCAGTGTAATGGCCAGATAAGGTGCGTATTTTTCAGCAGAATTAAAGCGACTCGTTTGAATAAAAACTCCCACCATACGACATAGAGAATGATCTGCTCTTAAACGTGTGACGGCTCGCGCGATATATACACGAATAGAGGCCTTAATATCTTCCAGTTCGTAGACTGGCTGACCATAGGAACGACTACTGATAATTTGCTGTTTGCTCGGTGCTTCTTCTTCAATAGACAGACAAGATAGACCTTGCAGTTCCAAGACGGTTTTTTCCATCACCACACTAAATTTTTTTCGAATATCTTTAGGCTGTGCATTGATCAGATCTAAAACATAATGAATGCCAAGCTGATTCAGGGCTTTTGTATGATTGCGACCGACGCCCCAAACTTCATTGACTGGTGTCTGCGCAAGGAGTTGTTCTGAGGAACAAGGGTCCATTTCAACTAAATTGCACACACCGTTCAAATAAGCATTTTTTTTGGCAAAATGGTTGGCCATTTTGGCTTCCGTTTTAGAGCGACCAATCCCGACACAGCAGGTTAAACCTAGCCATTTTAGGATCGTATCTCGTATTTCTTTGGCATATAGGCTCAAATCAAACAGTTCTTGATAGGCAGTGAAATCTAAAAAACACTCATCGATCGAGTAAACTTCACGGTCTTCGGGGCCGACATACAGGCCTAAAATATTCATAAATCGATTCGACATTTCGGTGTAGAGAGCATAGTTACTCGACAACACCTGAACATGATGCTGTTGGATTAAATCCTGAATTTGATAGACCGGCACAGCCATTTTAATCCCGAGATCTTTGGCTTCCTGACTTCGAGATACAACACAGCCATCGTTATTGGACAGCACGACGACAGGGACATTATTGAGCTTTGGGTTAAAGACACGCTCACAACTGACGTAGCAGTTGTTAAGGTCAACTAACGCAAATATTTTATTTGCAGCTTTCATGGTGAATTCTTGTGTTTAGGTGTGTGATGAGCGCTTATAAAATTGCTTTAAATTAAAGGTCACAACACCCTGAACAACGATAGATTCGCTATCTGAAGGGATAATATGCGCATAGGCTGGATTTTCTGCTTTTAGCCAAATTTTGGGTAAGACTTTATTGGGGTCACCAAAAATGTCGGCAATTTCTTCTTTTGACATTTTTGCGGTGATCATCAATCGCTTTAAGGTGATTTCACGATTATCAATCAGTGCAACCACGATATCGCCATGTTTGGCTTCTAAGCTACGATCGACTAAAAAAGTATCATTAATTTCAAAACCGGCATTGAGTAAAGACTCGCTATCGACATGCGCAATAAATGTAGCGAGCGGGTTAATTACCAAATAATCATTTAGGTCTAAGACTTTTTCAAAAACATCTTTATTGGCGAAAGCTGGGCCAGCAGGAATACGTTCCAAGGCAACGGGAAGTTCAATACGGGTATTTTTCTGAACAGGCTGAACATTGAGCGAAGAATCCAAAAATGGATCCATAGATAGTTCTTGAGATTGCCTTTCAAGCAGGGCATTGATGGTGGGACTGGGTTTGCCATCTGCGCCCATGAGCTGTTGCAAAGACGACCAAGCTTCGTCCGAAAAATAAATCGGCAGTTTTTTTGACATATTTTGCTCCTACGCAACGTGGCGTGTTTGAAGAAAAGTACTTTTTTAGCATACGCGTTGAGCAGGTCATTTTTCAAATTTATAAAACCTTTAAAATCAAAGCTGCGACAAGTTTAGTCGTTTTAAATATTGTAAAAATCATCATCAGTTCAAAGAAAATGACGTTCTGTATTTTGAACATAGGGCACATTGCTGCCTAATTACAGAAAGTGGAATGACAACTAAAAATTTCAATAAACAACTCGTTTATTTGGCACAAACTTGGTAAGTTAAATTTTTCTATTCAGAAATAGACTTGATGAAAAATATATGGATTTTAGCTGCACTGACAGCATTTATGGCGGGTTGTAGCACAACACAGCAAACTGAAACGACATCAGAAAAAATTGGTATGGCAAATCCAGCCAGCCAGTATTGTGTAGAACAAAAAGGTAAACTTGAAATTCGTGATGAAGCAAATGCTCAGGTCGGGTATTGCCATCTGCCAAACGGACAAGTGGTTGAAGAGTGGGCATTATTCCGTAGTAGCCAAACTGAATGTGTAGCTGATAAGGCTAAGACGCTGATTGGCCAAGCAAAATTGACTGAAGATCAGATCAAGGCGATTAGCCAAGCTCAAATTGTCCGTTTAGTAAAACCTGGGCAGCCAGTAACAATGGATTATCGTGTAGAGCGCGTCACCGTCACTGTAAATCCAATCAATCAAAAGATTATTCAAGCAACTTGTGGTTAATTTAAACGCATAAAAAAGGCCCGAAAGGGCTTTTTTTGTTTGTTCGGTTGCGACTAATTTAAATGACAAATCCATTACGATCTTTTATATTGCCCCTCGTAAGGAGAAGTTCATGAAAAAGTTATTTGCTTTATCCGTTATGGTGGCTTTGGTCGGCTGTGCTGAAAAAAAACCATTAACCCCTGAAGAGCAGTGGCAGGGTTACTGCCGCAGTGTAGGTAATGCTGCACGTACGATTATGTTAGATCGTCAAAATGCAATTGAAAAAGACAAAGCAGTTGAGCATGCCAACAAAATTGAGGATGAAACCACCAAAGGATTTATCCTGAACATCATTGATGAAGTTTATGCCTTGCCGCAAGCTGAGATTAATACTGATGTTGAAAAAGCACGTGAAAAAATTCGTGCTGAGTTTACTGAAAAATGTATCGCAACACCGCATACCGAAATGCCAGATTATAAACCGTTCTAAGGAACGGTTTTTTATGCGAGAAAGCGCGTAAAGCAAAACCTAAAGGCTCTATTCAGCAGTGAGTAGTTACAACGGGGCAACTATCCGTTGTTTAGCCATATGATGGAGTTCATGCTTATTTTGCGAATGCATATTTATCTTCGGGTTACTTTGAATATGAGATGCTTAAAGATTTTTAAATAGCCTAAGCAGAGAGAAACACAAATTGTGACAACTTGCTAAATCATAAATATAGAAAAGCAAATCTTTTTAATGAATAATGAAATGGAGAATAAAAAACAGTAGAGGAGCAGAATATGGACGTTATAGGTTATATGCATCACTCAGATCTACTCCTAGAAGATGAACAAGGCGTAGCAATTATCGGTGGTGGGAACTACGTGCTCAGCATTGGAGATAAAGTCACATTACGCCAAAAAATAGATGAATTTTCTCAGCGTTATTTGGTCGATATCAGCTTTGCAAGTAATCAACATCAAACCACATGTCAGGACGAATGGTGCCTCAGATTTACAGGCGATCGAGCAGAACTTCAGCAATATATCACTGCAACCACTGTACACTAAGGTGGAATATCCAATACTGATAAAAACAGGCAACATTTAGTTGCCTTTTTTTGATGGTTAATTTTAGTCAAAAGTTAATATGCGCAAGAAAAGCGTGTTCTAAGTATTGATTTTGCTTAATGTATAAACGATATGAGGATCATTTATTTATAAAATAACGGGCATCACGAAGAAACACTTGTAGTGCATTAACTTTTAACTGGAATTTTAGTAAAATTTAGCAGTCCATATTATTTGCGTAGCTTTATTTAAAGCAGGAATACGTAAATAATTTTTTAAAAAAGAGGAATAACACCGTGCTAGAAGCTTACCGCCAACACGTTGAAGAACGTGCCGCACTCGGAGTCCCACCGAAGCCACTTGACGATGCTCAAACAGCTGCATTAGTTGAATTATTAAAAAACCCACCAGCTGGCGAAGAAGCATTTTTAGTTGATTTACTAGAAAACCGTGTTCCAGCGGGTGTTGACCAAGCTGCATACGTTAAAGCTGCTTTCTTAGCTGCTTTGGCAAAAGGTGAAGCGACTTCTCCACTAGTAACTAAAGAACGTGCGGTTTACCTACTAGGTACTATGCTTGGTGGTTATAACGTTGCTCCTTTAGTTGCACTTCTTGATGATGCAGAGCTTGGTGAATTAGCTGCTGACGCACTTAAGAAAACTCTTCTTGTATTTGATGCCTTCCACGACGTTGCTGATAAAGCAAAAGCGGGTAATGCGAATGCACAAGCAGTTATGCAATCTTGGGCAGATGCTGAATGGTTCACTAGCCGTAAAGACGTTCCTGAAGAAATCAAACTTACAGTTTTCAAAGTAACTGGTGAAACGAACACAGACGACTTGTCACCTGCACAAGACGCGTGGAGCCGTCCAGACATTCCGTTACATGCTAACGCAATGCTTAAAAACGTACGTGACGGTATCAATCCAGAAGTTCCTGGCGAAGTTGGTCCACTTAGCCAAATCAAAGAGCTTATCGCGAAAGGCAACCAAGTTGCTTACGTAGGTGACGTTGTTGGTACTGGTTCTTCTCGTAAGTCAGCAACTAACTCTGTACTTTGGTTCTTTGGTGACGAAATTGCTCACATTCCGAACAAAAAAGACGGTGGTTATTGCTTAGGTTCTAAAATCGCTCCGATTTTCTTCAACACTATGGAAGATGCTGGTGCATTGCCAGTAGAAATCGATGTTCAAAACATGAACATGGGCGACGAAATCACGCTTAAAATCGACCACGCTGCTGCTAAAGTAACTGCGTTCAAAGACGGCGTTCAAATCGCTGAATCTGAACTTAAAACTCCAGTTCTTTTAGATGAAGTACGTGCTGGTGGCCGTATCAACCTTATCGTTGGTCGTGGTTTAACAACTAAAGCTCGTGAAGCTCTTGGTCTTGCACCTTCAACTTTATTCCGTACTCCAGTTCAACCTGCAGCTACTGGTAAAGGCTTCACTCAAGCTCAAAAAATGGTTGGTCGCGCTTGTGGTCTTCCTGAAGGTCAAGGTGTACTTCCAGGTACTTACTGTGAACCTAAGATGACTACTGTTGGTTCTCAAGATACAACAGGTCCAATGACTCGTGACGAACTTAAAGATCTTGCTTGCCTAGGCTTCTCTGCTGACCTCGTTATGCAATCTTTCTGTCACACAGCTGCGTATCCAAAACCAGTTGACGTTCAAATGCAGCACACGCTTCCTGATTTCATTATGAACCGTGGTGGTGTTTCTCTACGTCCAGGCGACGGTATTATCCACTCTTGGTTAAACCGTATGCTTCTTCCAGATACAGTTGGTACTGGTGGTGACTCGCATACTCGTTTCCCAATTGGTATTTCTTTCCCAGCGGGTTCTGGTCTTGTAGCGTTTGCTGCTGCAACTGGCGTTATGCCACTAGACATGCCTGAGTCTGTTCTTGTTAAGTTCAAAGGTAAAATGCAACCTGGTATCACTCTACGTGACCTAGTACATGCGATTCCTTACGTTGCGATCCAACAAGGTGACTTAACTGTAGAGAAAAAAGGTAAGAAAAACATCTTCTCTGGCCGTATCCTTGAGATCGACCTTACAGAAATGGAAACTGACCTTACTGTTGAGCAAGCATTCGAACTTTCTGACGCATCTGCTGAACGTTCAGCTGCTGGTTGTTCTATCACGCTTTCTGAAGAGAAAGTTGCTGAATACCTTAAATCAAACATTACTATGTTGAAATGGATGATTTCTGAAGGTTATGGCGATGCTCGTACTATGGCGCGCCGTGTAGAAAACATGGAGAAATGGTTAGCGAACCCAAGCCTAATCAAAGCAGATCCAGATGCTGAATACACTAAAGTGTATGAAATTGACCTTTCTACAATCACTGAACCAGTTCTTTGCTGCCCGAACGACCCAGATGACGCTAAATTGCTTTCTGACGTTGCTGGTACAAAAATTGACGAAGTATTCGTTGGTTCATGTATGACTAACATCGGTCATTTCCGTGCAGCTGGTAAACTTCTAGACAAAGTTCCTGGTGGTTCTTTATCTACTCGTCTATGGTTGGCTCCTCCAACTCGTATGGACGAACGTCAATTGATGGAAGAAGGTTTCTACAACATCTATGGTAAAGCTGGCGCTCGTACAGAAATGCCAGGTTGTTCATTATGTATGGGTAACCAAGCACGTGTAGCTCCGAACACTACTTGTGTATCGACTTCTACTCGTAACTTCCCGAACCGTCTAGGTCAAGGTGCGAACGTTTACTTAGCTTCTGCTGAGCTTGCTTCTGTTGCTGCTGTACTTGGTAAATTACCAACTCCAGCTGAGTACCAAGAATACGCAGCTCAAATTGATAGCATGTCTGCTGACATCTACCAATACTTAAGCTTCGACAAAATGAGCGACTATACTGACGCTTCTAAAGATGTTGATACTAAGAAAATTGCTGCGGCTCAATTAAGCTAATTTGTTGAAAAATAAATTAAATTGAGTTAAAAATGAGGGCTGAGTAATCAGCCCTTATTTTATTATTAAAAGTATATTCCGAACTTTATACGTGTTTAAATTTAGTTAATTAGAATATTGTAAGTTGACTTCTGTCACTAGGTTTAAATTACTTTTAGAAAATATTAAGAAATAAATGATATTAAATTCACGGATTAGTTATGAACTTTAGAATGTATTTTTTACCTTTAGTTATTATAATTTTTTTAAACTCTTGTACCTCAAGCTCATCTGAACCATTAATTTTATCCGAACAGCAAGAGAAAAATACTTTGAATGAATATAAAGATATGCTGGAAAAGAAAAAGTATGAAGAAGCATATAAAAAATTATTAATTTTAGAAAATGTAAATAATATCAGTAGCTATGCTAAAAATGAGATTGGCAATTTTTATGAGAATGGAATTTATGTCGATAAAAATTTAGAATTAGCATTAAAATATTACGTTGAAGCTAGTAATAAAAATTATATTCCAGCTATTTATAATGTAGGAAGAGTTCGATTAGAACAAGGATATTATGCAGAAGCAGCATCAATTTTTAAGACGATTGAAAATGATAATTTCGCACCAGCTCTTAATTTAATAGGTGTGATGTATAATTATGGCTATAATTATGATGTAGATTTGGAAAATGCGCTGAAATATTATAAGAAGGCTGCTTTGCTAGGTAATCCAGATGCGCAGTTTAATATTGGCCAAATGTATTTTAAAGGAAATGGCGGTAATGAGGATTTTAAGGAGGCTTTCAAATGGTATACTTTGTCAGCAAATCAAAATTATTCTCTAGCGAAAATCCAATTAGCAACATTATATTTTAAAGGATATGGTGTGGAAGCTAATATTAATACAGCTATTAATATAATAAAGCCATTAGCAATAGATGGCCATCCAGATGCTATTTATAACTTAAGACTTTATTATAAAAAACTAAGTAATTCAAAAGATTATGAATACTGGGATAAAGTATGTAAAAAAACCCATGATTGTGATATTTGACTTTAAATTTTTTTAGAAGCGATAGGGTGAAAATTTATTTAAAAATCTAGATGATTTAGCTCATACTAGTTTCAATCAAGAATTTACTATTGGGTGTAGATTTCGGTAAAATATTAGTGATTTAAGTGATGATGTGAAAATGCCCAAACAATCCCGCTTTCTCTGCATAGGTGGTTTCCTTAACGGAACTCAAGTCAAAGACCAAGGTGACAGCTTTGTCTGTGTCGAAAATGGCAAACAGGTGAATTACTTCAAAAAAGAAATCTTTAACCAAGATGCGTGGGATCAAGATTACTATGTCTGTGAAACCACCAGTGATAAAGAAGCGCATAACTGGGTATTCGACATCAAATAATATCTCAAAAATCTTTCTTTATAGTCATAAATAGCCAATGCTCAGATCATCACATGCGCTGAGCATTTTTATTTATTTCAATTATTAGAGTTCAAAAAAGTGCTACAAATGAGGGTGTGAATAGCGTATTTACATTTTTCTAGCTGAAAAACTCCAATAATTATGTAAAAGGATAAATAAAATTGAGCACTTAAGATTAAATTATGAATTATGAGCTAGATGCTTTTTTGACAATTGTCGTGGCGGTTTTGGTTTTATTTATCGGTTATTTCTTCGTACACAAAATTTCCATCCTGAAAAAATACAACATTCCTGAACCTGTAGCAGGTGGTCTAGTTGCAGCTGTAATTACTTTTATATTATTTAAAAACTTTAATATCACCGTAAATTTTGATGCCAAAATTCAGCAAATATTCATGCTGATGTTCTTTACCTCTGTAGGCTTGAGCGCAAGTTTTGGTAAACTCAAAGAAGGCGGAAAGGCGCTGGTGCTGTTTTTAGGCTGTGTCATTGTATTTGTCATGCTGCAAAACATCGTCGGTATCAGCTTGGCCAAAGTTTTGGGACTGGACCCGCTTATCGGCTTAATTACAGGCTCCGTAACACTTACAGGTGGTCACGGTACAGCAGGCGCATGGGGTACAGTGTTTGAACAAGATCATGGTATACAAGGCGCAGTCGTACTCGGTATGGCAAGTGCAACCTTCGGCTTAGTCATTGGCGGCATGATGGGCGGGCCAGTGGCGAAATTCCTCATCCGCCGTTTTCAGTTGGCAGAAGAACTTGTACCGACAACAGGACGTAATGAAGCACCGCCTGCATCTGAAACGGCGCCTTTCGAATATCCTGAAAAAACCCGTTTAATTACCGCAGATGATGCCGTCAAAACGATGGGGATGTTTGCCATCTGTATCAGCTTTGCTTATTTCATGACAGAGTTTGCTCGTGGACAGTGGTTTGAGTTGCCTACATTCGTTTGGGCTTTAGCGTGTGGTGTATTTTTAAGAAACACCCTTGAACTTGGCTTTAAAATTGAAATGTTTGATCGCTGTATCGATGTCTTTGGTAATGCATCATTGGCGCTGTTTTTATCGATGGCGCTGATGTCATTGCAGCTCTGGTTATTGGCAGATCTTGCAGGCCCACTGGTGATTATTTTAATGGTACAAACCCTCGTTTTAGCACTGTATCTGTACTTTGTAACTTTTAGGATCATGGGAAAAAGCTATGATGCAGCAGTACTTTGTGCAGGGCAGTGCGGCGTAAACCTCGGTGCGACGCCTACAGCGATTGCCAATATTCAGGCAGTGACCAATACCTATGGGCCATCACATAAAGCCTTTTTGATTATTCCTTTGACAGGGGCATTCTTTGTAGATATTGTCAATGCTGTGGTCATTCAGGCAACGATAGGCTTCTTTGGTTAATACTATATATACAGCTTTAAAAAATGCTAAAGCATCTAGAGAGGGTGCTTTAGCATTTCATTTTTCACCATCTTATTGATCAAGAATAATAAACAATGAAAGTTTTAAAATATCATTTGCCTTACATCAAATTGTTCATGCTATTTGTATTAACAGCATTTCCATTTTCTATAACCTTTTCAGCCGAAATTGATGTCCGAAAGACCATCGTTCAAGCAAAAAATAACGATAAACAGGCGCTGTATGATTTGGCTGTACTGAAACATATAGGGCTAGAAGGTGTGGAGATTAATCTGCCTGAAGCCATAGCGCTGTATAAGCGTGCTTCTGCCTTAGGGCATCGCTCAGCAAATCAAAATTTGGGATTGATGTATTACAAAGGTGTAGGAGTAAAAGTAGATTATGCAGAAGCCGCAAAATGGTTTGAGATCGGTGCTGAAAGAAACTTAGATGATTCAAAGCGTATGCTTTTGATCATGAATAAATATGAACTCATTCCAAGGAATGATAAAAAATTTGAAAGCCTTTTAATTGAATTTGCTAATAAAGGTAAGCAGGAAGATATCGAACAATTAGCCGACTATTATTACTATACGAAGAATGATCTACTACTTGCAGAAAAACCTACAGTACTTTTAGCAGAAAAAGGATTGGCAAAGTATCAGCACCGGTTAGGCATGATTTATTATAGAGGTACAGATGGAAAGCCAAATTATAAAAAAGCTGCTGCATGGTTTAATTCGGCTTATGAGCAAGACCCTGTGAAAACATGTGAAATTCACAGTCTCGTTTTGTCAGAATTGAACAATGAAACACAACAATGTGAGCTGAGTAGAAAACAATAAAAAGCCCCATGGTTAGGGGCTAGTCGTATCACTCGCGTGATACTCATATAAGGCTCATCTCATACTGTGTATATTAAAGCATAAAATTGAAAAAAATGCTGAGTAAATTGACAGTTAAAACTTTGTTGTTTTAGGAAAAACCGATCGTTATACTTTGCTCTGAACATTTGTTCATTTCACTATAACCATAAAGAACTATATTGATGAAAGAATATAAAGTTGTTATCTATCAAGAAGGTATGCTGGGATCTTTGCTGCTTGGCTCTTCAAAAGTTGATCCTGTTAAATTCACCAATTTTTTAAATCAAAATGCACAGCAAGGTTGGGCGGTGATTACGATGGAAAAGGATATCCGTCGTATGCTGCTTTTTTGGAAGCGCGAAGCTTATGTAGTTGTTTTGGAGAGAGAAAAATGAAATACGGTGTCTTTAGTGCACTTATTATTTCAGTTTTATGGGGTTTATTAGCCATCGCTCAATTATGGTTTGAGTTGCTCAGTGTCGAAGTATTTACCAAACTAACCGTCACAGTAGCGATCTTAGAAGCCATCATTATTATTGCAACATTGGTCATACGTGAGTATTTGACAGATAAAAAATTGAAAAAAGATGGCTATATAGATTAGAACACATAAATAGGGCAATTGTGTGCTGAACTCAATTGCCTTAAAATTTAAAGTCATCTTATAGATTAGATCTATATTGGCTCATTACTCAATCATCATGAGGTCAGCACTGCTGGCAGATTTTAATTGTCGTAGCGCAAAAATGGAGCGGGTGTGGCGTATACCTTTCATAGAATATAAGTTTTTACGCAAAAAACGCTCATAGTGTTCAGCATTTTTAACTGCAACTTTCACCAAATAATCATAATCGCCAGTGACTAAATGGGCCTCTACCACTTCTGGCATATTGGCTAAAGTTTCACTAAATTGATCTAAAATTTCATCATCGTGACGTTCTAATGTGATTTCAATAAAGAATAATTCATTGATCCCAATCGATTTTGGATTAATGTTGGCTGTATAGCCGTCTATAATTTTTAAATTTTCTAAACGCTTTAAGCGTGTCCAACACGGCGAAGAGGAGAGACCAACACGTTCAGACAGCTGGGCTATGGTGAGTCGTCCATCTTCTCTTAATGCGGATAATATTAAGCGATCAATTCTGTCGAGGTTATGTCGTGCTTCACTCATGCCAAAATAGAATATAATTGAGAAAAAATAGTTATATCATTTTTTGCAATAGTCGGCTGATGAAAATAAGTACACTTGGACGTTCAGTGCAGATTTTAAAGATAGAAAAATAAAATATGTAAGGTGTTAGGCAGGGTGATTGAAGCTAAAAATAGAAAATATTGTGCAGTCCATAAAAAGACCACTCAGCCGGATTACTGACTGAGTGGCAAAAACTTAAGCGTGTAACTGTTGTTCAATGATCGGCCATAGGTTTTGATGTGACGATTTAAACATCAACATATGTCCGATGGCTTTATGACCTGTTTCTTTCGGTTTTAACTCAATCATTTGAGTCGAAGCATTCGGGTATAAGCGCAGCAAGTCTTTGACATTGGCTTCCGTGGCGATTTCGTCATCAGAGCTCCATACGGCAGTGATCGGGCAGCTCACTTGTTGATGAAAATCATGCTGAACAGTTTTGCCTAAGGCATTGATGACATAACCGGGTTTGCTACAAAATTCAGCCCATTCACGAGCAACATCTTTTGGCAAATTTTCACCCATGCCAATTGCATTGGTCGGGCCATAGCCAATGGTATAGCGTGCAATCGGGAAGATCACATTAAACATCACTGGAGCTAAAAGTTTGGTACGACCTTTAAGTTTTTTTACATGACCTGTAGAGCCAGAAACAGCAACCACTTTGGCAACTTTGTCAAAATTTGGCACGATACCTAATAATTGTCCGCCTGCGCTATGACCGAGTAATATGACTTTAGGCGCTTGCGTTTTACTGATTAAAGCGTCGATTGCCGCCGGGATATCAAGCTGCCCCCATTGAACAATACTTGCTGTCGATTCTTTTAGAGGGCTGTGTAGCGACTCACCAATACCACGAAAATCAAAAACTAAAACGTCATAGCCTTGTTGGCTCAACCATGTTGCATAACTATTATAAAATTGCTTGGTAATGCCTGTGGCTGGACAAATCAACACAGGTAAAACCTGTTTGAGCTCTGTCTGGTGTGGATAATAGCGCGCACTCAGTGAATAGCCGTCTTGGCAATGAATCGTGAGTTTTTCAGATGATGACATGATTCAAACTTCATGGGTGTGTTCCGATGACTCTAATCTACACAAGTTCCAAAAAGAAACCTGAAAAGAGTATGACTCTAAAGTCATGTCATAACAGGTTTGAAGCAATTACTATTGCAGTATAAATACAGATAAAAATAATGCGTGTAATTGAACAATGGATGTAAATTAAAAATGGACATGCTTCAACTTTCGGGTGCAGTAAAAATTGCGATAGTCTTTAGTGGGATTTATTTATGGGTAGGTATGCTCACGGGTGTGTGGAAATATGCACAAATAAGACAGTCTGAACTGGCACGTGCGCATTATTATGTCGATATTGCACATCGGAGCAGTTTGTTATACGCCCCAGCGACGCTTATTTTAGCGGTATTGGCCTATTTTTCAGCACTTCCTCACGCGCTCAATTTACTCTTTGTAATCATCAATCTGTTCTTTTTTAGCTTTTCGATTTTAAGCTATATACTGCATGGCTATTTAGCCGATACCACCAATCAATTTAAAGTCCCGCACGTCTTAGGCAAATGGCATTTACCTAAATGGATGATGAGTATGGCAATGCTTGGATTGGTGATTGGTGAGTTAATTGCAACACTCGGATTGCTCTTTGGAGTCATCGTTAAATTTTGGTTTTAAGCAAAGTAGTATCAATCATAAATAGTACCAATTAGATTGGAAGCTAATCAGGAGATAAAAGCTTTTAAAGTGCAGACGATGGCTATGTAGAAGAATTTATAAAACAAAATTTGAAGTTCTGCAGAATTGAAAATTTATGAGAAAAGGCTGATGATTTTCTGGTTATTTTAGGGATTATTTGTATTGTTATTTAAAAAGGATTAAATGATCGAGAAGGTAGGGATTGGCATCTTTTCTTTTTTCAAGATGGATGATGCCTCATCCATCTTCTAACTTAAAATTCTGTTGATTTTTGCTTTCGATATTTGTGGTCAATGACTGCCCATAAATAAAAGGCTACAGAGACAATAAGCGCATAAGCAAAATATTCAGGTCTTAAATTTCCTTGTATTAAGCCTTGAATAAGTAGTGTCAGCATGAGAGCAATAGTGGTGCTTGTATAGGTCACCATGTTCTTATTTGCCTTCAGAGCGTTAATGAAGAATTGCTTTTTGAAATGTACTGATAACATCTCCACCCCTCCGTGTTGTTGTTTAGCCAAAACCCATGATTTTGGTCAGGTTTGAACTACTGTTGTACTTCGAAACTAGAAGTATTTCAATAGTAAATGTCATTATTTTGTCATAAAACTATGTTAGATCATCATATAAGAATAATCATTTTATTCATATACTAAATATTATGAATCTAAAGGTGTTGACTGGTGAGTAAAATGGTCGATGCATAATATCTATGTATGAATAAGCAATATATATACCAACACGGGTATATCGGCTTTATGACAAGAAACCGCCTAGCTTACAGTCTGAATCGGGCTTAATCATGGATTTTGTGTACGGTGTATTTTGCAGAAAGTATTTGTATTTTAACTATTATTATATTTTGTAGCCAAAGGGCTGGCTTTTTTTCTCATCATGAAAATAAAACTTTATTTAAAAGTTCAATGACTTAGGATTATTGCGCTGTAGTAGGACAAATAAATGTCAGTTTGGGTAAAACTCGACAATTATTGGTCACAGGTAAAATCGTCATTCGGGTAAAACTCCGATTTTAGACAGGTCAAAAAAGGTTATTTTTTAACTTTGTCAATTACAGCAGCAATAATCAGCACAATCACAGAAGGGATCAGCCATGCTAAATTTTGTTGAGCAAGCGGTAGATTGGCAATAAAGCTTGGAAGTGCATCTTCGAAACCAGCCACTTTTAAACCATCAAAAATACCGAAAATAAACGCACATGCGGTAACAGGCGCAATAACTCTTGATGGTGAAATAAACCATTTAGAGCAGAAGCTCAGTAGGATAACGGCAATCGCAGGTGGATAAATCGCACTTAAAACAGGCACTGAAACTGCAATGAGTTTGGTTAAACCTAAGTTTGAAATCAGTAGTGAGAAACCAACTAAAATGAACACAAAAACTTTGTATGGAATTTTAGTCAATTCTGAGAAATATTCAGCACATGCGCAGGTTAAGCCAATCGCGGTCACCATACATGCAACAAAGATCATTGCAGATAGGAAATAAGCGCCCATATCACCAAAAGCATGTTGTACATATGCATGCAGGATCACTGCACCATTTGTTGCGTTTGGAGCAATATCATGGCTGCCCATACCGAGTTTGAATAAACTGATATAAACCAGGGTAAGACCAATACCTGAAATAATACTGGCAATAACAGCATACTTGGTGACGAGCTTACTATTCGTTACGCCGCGTGAAGTAATGGCTTTGACGATCACAATACCAAAAACTAAAGCGCCTAAGGTATCCATGGTTAAATAACCATTTACTACACCTTCAGAAACTGGTGCAGTTACGTAGTTATCAATTGCAGGTGGAATCACACCGGCAGGGATAAAGAACGCAGAGATACCCAGTATAACGAGGCCTAAAATCTTGAGTGGTGAAAGGAAATAACCTACGGTATCTAAAATTTTATTTGGGTAAAGTGAAACAATCGTCACCAATGCAAAATAAATCACGCTATAAATCAGCAGACTGTTTGCGCTGTTACCAAAATAAGAAGAGAAACCAATTTCATATGAAACGGTAGCTGTACGAGGTGTTGCAAATAAAGGTCCAACAGCTAAGTAACACGCGACAGTAAGGATAATGCTGGCTACTTTACCCAAAGGCGAACTTAAAACTTGAATAGAACCTTCAACACGCGACAAAGCAATAATCGTGATGACAGGTAGACCAACTGCGGTGATTAAGAAACCAAATGCAGCTAACCAAACATGTTCACCCGCTTGCTGTGCGACAATTGGTGGGAAAATAATGTTACCTGCACCAATAAACAGTGCGAAGGTCATAAAACCTAAGGCAACAATATCCCGTGTACGAAGACTTGTCATAAAGGGGAGATGAACTGTGAAAAAAGGCAATTTTAGTGCAATTAAGCTCGTTTTTGGAGCAAAATTTATAAATCGTATAGATAGTTTTTATAATACGAATTATGAATATATTGACAGATAAAATAATGTTTTATTTATGTTTATGATAAATAAAAGAAATTTATTGTATATAAATTTTTTATAGGAATATGTTTAGCGATTAAGATTTATCAGATATAAATCAATTGTTCTAATTTTCAGCACTAAATAGGATGCTATAAGCCGAATAAATGCAGAAATATTGGCTGAATAAAACAAAAAAAATCTAAAAGGTCTATAATTCGGTGTATTCAAATTTGAGGATATTCAGATGAAAGCTTCCAAAATCACGATTAAAACCGAGCAAGATATTGAAAAATTACGCATTTCAGGTCGTTTAGCTGCTCAGGTTTTAGAGATGATCGGGGAGTATGTCAAGCCGGGCGTGACCACTGAATATCTAGACGATATCTGTAATGATTTTATCGTCAACACACTTAAAGTGATTCCTGCCAACGTTGGCTACTATGGCTATACCAAAACCACCTGTATTTCACCGAATGAAGTGGTTTGTCATGGTATTCCTTCGAAAGAAACTGTATTGAAAGATGGTGACATTATCAATATTGATGTTGCCATCATTAAAGATGGTTATTTTGGTGATACCAGTCGTATGTACTATGTGGGTGAGGTTTCGCCTGCGGCTAAAAAGTTAGTGGAAACTACCTACGAAGCCATGGTTGCAGGGATTCATGCAGTTAAACCGGGAGCAACTTTGGGGGATGTAGGCTATGCCATTCAACAAGTTGCTCATCGTGAAGGCTACAGCATTGTACGTGAATACTGTGGTCACGGGATTGGTAAAGTTTATCATGAGCAACCAAGCGTTTTACACTATGGTCAACCGGGTCAAGGTGTCATTCTGAAAAAAGGCATGGTCTTTACCATTGAACCGATGATTAATAGCGGTAAAGCGCGTACTAAAGAGTTAAAAGACGGCTGGACAGTAATTACTGCAGACCGTTCTTTATCGGCACAGTGGGAACATATGGTTGTTGTAACCGATACTGGTTTTGAGTTGTTATCTCCATGGCCAGAGGGTACAGGCGAATATCCCGCGATCTAAGCTCTGTAGTGTTGTTAATGCCATATCTGCTGTGTCCAAATGATTGAAGTTAAATAAAATTATACAGTTGTATATTTTTTGACTTTAGTCTAGGATTTCGTGGTGGTTATGGGCGTTATCGTTTTTAAGACTAACTACATTTCTCTAAGTCTTAATTTGTAAGGCTTTGCCTATAGCTCAAAAAATCAGTTAGAGCTATTAACGATTTAATAAAGATGTATTTTATTTATACAATAGCCCTACAGATTCTGCTGTAGTTTCTGATTTTACTTAGTTTTTAAGTTTTCGCTTACCCATCACATGGGTGAGCTTTTTTTTTTGCTTAAAATTTAGCGTGTTCATGTTGGCTGAGTTTTTCAACTAAGTAATCAATGAATACACGTACAGCAGGTAGTAAGCCACGACGAGATGGATAAACTGCATGGAAAATACCATGTGCAGCTTTCCATTCAGGTAGTACACGAACCAAAGCACCTGATTTCACGTGATCGGACACAATACTGTCGGGTAATAACGCCACGCCACAATCTTGGCAGGCCAGTGCAGCTAACATAGACAGGTCAGAGCCCATCACGGTTGGGTTAACTTTGATTTTTTTCTGATGATGCTGTGCATCGGTCACAATAATATGTTGATCGAGATGCTCATCCGCCATACTTAATATTTGATGCTGAGATAAATCTTCAGGTTGTTTGAGTTCGCCAAATTTATTCAGATACGCCTGACTGGCAAATAAGTGCTGCTCAATCGTTTCAAATTTACGAATGACTAAATTGGGGTCGTCGTCTAGATTTGAACGTACACGTAGCGCAAGATCGAAGCCTTCATTAATGATATCTACGCGTCGATTGGTCACCATCATTTGCACTTTGATTTCTGGATATTGCTTTAAAAATTCAGGCAATATTTTGGTCATTTCATTTTGCGCGATGGAAACAGGTAAGCTGACTTTAATTAAGCCGCGCGGCTGCGTACTGAGATGATCAACCAAATCATGTGCGGCTTGAGCGGCATTCATCATAACTTGTGCATGGCGATAGATATTCATACCAATATCTGTAACAGCAAAATGTCGTGAGCTACGTTGAATCAGGCGGACACCTAAACGTTCTTCTAAGTTATAGACTCGACGACTCAGTTTTGATTTTGGAATATCTGTTGCACGTTCGGCTGCACTAAAACCACCATGTTCGACCACTTGGGCAAAACAATAAAAATCATCTAGATCACTCAGCACTGTTCTTATTCCATATTTGCAACGATTTTGCTAATTAACTTGAATTGTTTCATGAAGTCAATCACGTTTTGTAGTTTTTCATGTGAGAAGGTTGAGCAAAATTGCCAAGACTAAAGTCGGGTTAACCTTATAATCGTTTCACATTAGCATGACCAAACAATAAATGTGGTGTATACATCTTTTAAATAACCGAATTTGAAGGATGTGATTTGAGTGTCGTCCTGATATATTCAAATAAAAGACCATTATGAAAGAAATTCGACATTAAAGGACAATGTCATGGAATTAAGACATTTACGTTACTTTGTCGCCGTTGTAGAAGAACAGAGTTTTACGAAGGCTGCTGAAAAGCTATTTATTGCTCAACCTCCTTTAAGTCGTCAAATTCAAAATTTAGAAGAAGAGTTGGGTGCACAGCTTTTTGAGCGTGGCAGTCGTCCTTTGAGAACCACCACCATTGGCCGTTTCTTTTATCAGCAAGCCGTGAAATTACTTTCCAATGCAGAAGAAATTAAGCTCATTACGCAGCGGGCCAGTGCTACTGAACGCACGATTAATATCGGTTATGGCGGTTCGCTACTCTGTGGTTTATTACCTCGAATTGTTTATTTGTTCCGTCAGCAATATCCACACTTAAATGTAAATTTAATTGAACTGAGTGCAGTTGATCAGATTCAGGCATTAAAAGAAGGTCGGGTTGATGCATGCTTTAGCCGAGTTCGGGTGTCGGATCAGGCGGTTAAACGTGTGCTATTGCGTGAAGAGCCACTAATTGTTGCGGTGCATTCGAGTCATCCTTTATCTTCACAGCAGCAGATTGCATTAAATAATCTCAAAGATGAGCAGATTTTTATCTATCCAGCAACGGATGGTCAAAGTTATGCAACGCTGATCAAGTCGTTGTTTTTAGAATATGGTATGGAGCCGAAACGCTTTAACACTCAAGCAGATTTGCAGCAATCACTGGGTATGGTCGCTGCGGGCGAAGGCATTTGTATTGTTCCTGAATCTGTACAAATTATGCAGTTTAGGCATGTGAATTATGTGAAATTATCGGATAGTGCGGCCATTAGCCAAATTTATTTGATTGTGCGAAATGATGATGAAGGGGAATTGGCGCGTCCTTTATTTGACTGTGTTTACCAAGTGTATGACTTAGAAGCAATTGAATATGATCGTCGAGTTTTCTAACATTTGTTTTAAAATTAATATTGATGTTAATTTCGAAATTCAATTTAGAAGCAAACAGTTAATTTACATCATCCTGCATATAAAAAGCAGGCTCAATCTTGAAAGTTTTGAGCCTATTTTTTTCAGTCTTATAGGGTTACTTGTTTTAAGAACTTGGTGATTTCACGGCTAAATTTGACCGGTTCACTGATTAATGGAGTGTGTCCCGATTTTTTAAAAATAATCTGCTCAGCATTGACTAGGCTGTCAGCAATAATTTTTTGACCTTGGGCAGGATAGAGGATCGATTTTGCACCGGTGAAAAAAGTCGTCGGTGCGGTGAGTGCGGCAATGGCTTCACGATAATCTTCAGTATGGTTTAAATAATTTTGAATATACCAATATAAATAGGCCACACTTTGTGAAGGTAACATCAGCTTCTGTAAAGTTGGTTGTTGGTATGCAAAACGGAAAGCGGATAAAGCATAAGGATTGCTATTTTGTAAGTCTATAAACCTTAACCAAGCGTCGACCAGACCTTGACGGTCATGTTTATTCATCTGCTGTGCAAATGGCACGGAGAGGTTGGTTGCAAGTACCTTCGATATGTCTTCTAAAATACTCAAAAACTCAGTGTAGCGTTTGCCATATAAACCATATTGCCAATCTTCATCTACTCGAATTTTAGGCGTTTGATCGATGTGCAAATAACGTTTAATTTTTTCAGCAAACTGACCGTATTTTAAACCGTGCATGGTGGTCGTTGCCCCCATGGAGTAGGCAATGACCGTGATTTTATCGTAACCAAGTTGGGAAACTAAGCTGTCAATATCTCGCCAATGGCTTGAAATGGTATCCATATTAGGAATTTGACAATGTTTAGAGCCGCCAAATCCACGCCAGTCTGGAATGATAAATTTAAAATGCTTTCGGTGTTGATATAGAAAAGGGTGCCATTGCCAACTTTGCATGCCGAGCCCAGATAAAACCAGGATGGGTTCTCCTTGACCATATTCACGAACATATAGTTGTTGTTGATCTGGCATTGTATAGTGCGGCATGCGGCTTCCTATTTATTTTTTTGTTTTAGCGATTAAATTTATGCAACTGTGGAATGATGGTTTCGAGCCATTTGATCCAACCGATTTCCAAATCTATCCCAAGCTGTAAAATCATTTTATGAATGTACAAAGTACGGTCTTCATCATGCGCATGTGCAAAGTCTTTTGCAAAAATAGACTGGTACACTTTTAGTTTTTCTTTGTGAATTTCAAGATGGCGCTCTAATTCGGGTAATACGCCATTTGTACCCAGCTGAGCTTCTGCACGTAAACGGACCATTAACTCTTCACGTAATTGAGCAGGAGGGCTTTGCTCAACCATCCAATTGGCTAATTCAACACGTCCAAGCTGTTCAACTTGGTAGGTTTTTTTACGGGTTGTGCTGTGCTCATCTTCAATGGTACTGATCCAGCCTTTTTGCTGCATACCACTGAGTTCACGGTAGATTTGCTGATGTGTTGCATTCCAAAAAAAGCCCATAGAGCGGTCAAAACGGCGTGCAAGGTCAATTCCTGTGCTCGGTTTTTCAAGTAAGCTCGTGAGTAAAACATGGGCTAAAGACATATATGGCTCAGTCAAAATAGTTTTGTACTTTTTATTATGCAACATGTTGCATAAAAATCAAATCTCGCATATAAATTAGTGCAACAAGTTGCAAAAGCTTGTGTGCGTAGATGGAAATAGAAAGCTCGTATACAAGCAAAGATAAAAATAGCCAGCTTTTCAGCACGCTAAGGAGAAAAAATGTCAAATTATCCAAATTTATTGGCACCACTAGATTTAGGTTTTACAACGCTAAAGAACCGTGTATTGATGGGTTCTATGCATATCGGCCTTGAAGAAGCACCGGGTGGCTATGAACGCATGGCAGCTTTTTACGCTGAGCGTGCGAAAGGTGGTGTAGGTCTGATTGTAACTGGTGGTATTTCTCCCAATGATGATGGTGTGACATTTGCTGGTGGCTCAAAATTAGATTCTTTAGAAGAAGCAGAAAAACATAAAGTGATTACGCAGGCGGTACATGATGCTGGCGGTAAAATTGCGATGCAGATTTTGCATACAGGTCGCTACTCGTATCAAGCCAATAATGTTGCACCTTCATCAATTCAAGCGCCAATTAACCCAGTAAAACCGCAAGCTTTAAGCACAGCAGACGTCGAACGCACGATCAATGATTTTGCCAAATGTGCTCAGTTAGCACAGACAGCGGGTTATGACGGTGTAGAAGTCATGGGGTCAGAAGGTTATTTAATTAATGAGTTTATTGCTGCACGTACCAACCACCGTGATGATGAATGGGGTGGCAGTTATGAAAACCGGATTCGTTTTCCAATTGAGATCGTGCGTCGTACGCGTGAAATAGTTGGTGAAAATTTTATTATTATTTACCGTCTTTCTATGCTGGATCTGGTTGAAGGTGGTTCGACTTTCGAAGAAGTTGTGCAACTTGCAAAAGCCATTGAAAAAGCCGGTGCAACTATTATCAATACCGGTATTGGTTGGCATGAAGCGCGTATTCCGACCATTGCAACCAAAGTGCCGCGTGCTGCATTTACATGGGTGACCAAGAAATTAAAAGGTCTTGTGAATGTTCCTTTAATCACCTCAAACCGTATTAACACTCCTGAAATGGCTGAACATGTTCTTGCATCAGGTGATGCAGATATGGTGTCCATGGCACGTCCAATGCTGGCTGACCCATGTTTTGTAGAAAAAGCAGAACAAGGTCGTAGTGATGAAATTAATACCTGTATTGGTTGTAACCAAGCCTGCCTAGATCATATTTTCTCAATGAAAATTGCAACATGTTTGGTTAACCCTCAAGCTTGCTATGAAACTGAACTGATTTTTAAAGAATCTGCACAGGTGAAAAATATTGCTGTGATTGGTGCGGGACCTGCAGGTTTAAGCTTTGCAACTTATGCTGCAGAGCGTGGTCATAACATAACTATTTTTGAAGCATCGAGCCAAATTGGTGGACAGTTTAATATTGCGAAAACGATTCCTGGTAAAGAAGAGTTTTATGAAACGTTGCGTTATTTCAAACGTAAAATAGAACTATTGCCTCAGATTAAATTGGTATTGAACCATACAGCAACGTATGAAGAATTAGCTCAGTCTGATTTTGATGACATCGTGGTGGCGACGGGTGTAACACCGCGTCAGTTAGATATAGATGGTATTGATCATCCAAAAGTATTGAGTTATTTACAAGTTTTACGTGAACGTCAACCTGTTGGCAAACGTGTAGCAATCATTGGTGCAGGCGGTATTGGTTTCGATACGGCTGAATATTTAACGCATGAAGGTGAAAGCGGTAGCCTCAATCCTGAGAAATTTTATGATGAATGGGGAATTGATACCACGTATACACAAGTCGGTGGCTTGAAACATCCAGACGTCGAAGAGTCGCCGCGTGAAGTGTATTTATTGCAACGTAAGGCTAAATCGGTTGGTGCTGGCTTAGGTAAAACCACGGGTTGGATTCACCGTACAGGTTTGAAACACCGCGATGTGAAAATGATTGCGGGTGCAAGCTACGACAAAATTGATGATCAAGGTTTGCATATTACCGTTGATGGTCAACCACGTATTTTAGATGTTGATCATGTGGTGATTTGTGCAGGTCAGGAATCCTATACCGCGATGTATGAACAGCTACAAGCAGATGGGAAAAATGTGCATTTGATTGGTGGTGCGAAAGAAGCTGGTGAGTTAGATGCTAAACGTGCGATTCGTCAAGGTGCAGATTTGGCTGCAGTGATTTAATCAGCCTCATACTAAACCACGACAACTTCATTCAATTTAATATGCAGTTGTCGTGCTTCCTCTCCATTTGGGAGAGGAGTTTGAGGAAAGGGAAATGATTCATCAAAAAAAAAGGACATAAACATGACTATTGAAACAACAAAAAAATCTGTTGCACGTTGGCACGAAATGCTTAACACACGGGATATGAATATTTTAAATGAACTCTTGGCAGAGGATGTGGTGTTTCGTTCACCTGTCGCGTTTAACCCATATCCAGGTAAGCCTGTAGTAACTTTTATTTTGACCAATGTGATTCAAATTTTTGAAAATTTTACCTATCACCGTGAGTTTTACTCAGAAGATGGTTTAAACGTGGTGCTTGAGTTTTCTGCCAATGTTGGCGAGAAAAAGTTAAAAGGGATCGACATGATTCAGTTTAATGAACAAGGTCAGATGATTGATTTTGAAGTCATGCTTCGTCCAAAAAGTGGCTTGGAAGCATTGGCGGCGAAAATGGGTGAGCGCATTATGCAATATCAGCCTTAACTCTGCTGATTTTTAAATGCTCATCACAGAATGATAAAAAGCATGATGGATATTGTCATGCTTTTTGCTTTTGAGGCTTAAGCAAACAAATATTGCTAGCGAGATATGGTTTTGTAGATACATTTTTTTAATGGGCATTGTTAGTCAAGGTGAAAAGATTGAAATGATTTGCTGTGATGCGAAGCGAGGTGAAGGTAAGGTCAATGAATAATGTGATGCATAAAGGGCGTCAGGCTCTTTTAAACTTTGTAGATCATGCAATCGGTGCAGAATTACCACAGCTTTATTATCATCCTGAAGGGCAAATGAAACATGTGCTGCCGAAGTTAAAGCAACTACATGAAAAATATCGTCCTACGCCTTGGCTGTCGAATACTCATGCACATTTACTGTATTTTGATGTCATTAAAAAGCGTCAAGTGAAGCTTAAATATGATGCCATAGAGCAACTGACCATGGTTGATGGAGGGATCACAGCCATTGCATGGTTGGGTTTGGATTTACCTGCAGATGTGCCAACTGTGGTGCTCATGCATACAATTACGGGAACGCCTGAAAGTATGCGGGAAGTGGTTCGGGATCTTCATCTATATACAGGTTGGCGCATTGCACTGTGTTTAAGACGTGGTCATGCCAATTTGCCTATGCCAGTTGCCAAAATAAATTTATTTGGTTCAACCGATGACTTACGTGAACAGATTGCCTTTATTCAGCAGAAATTTCCCGCATCGAGTTTGTATGGCGTCGGTTCATCTGCCGGAACGGGGCTATTGGTCCGCTATTTAGGCGAGCAAGGTGAGGAAACACCACTTAAAGCGGCTTTTGCTTTATGTCCGGGCTATGACACTGAGCTTGGCTTTAAAAATGTTCATCCTTTTTACAGTAAAATGATGACCAAGAAGCTCTTTCAGAAGTTTGTAGAACCCTATTCGGCAACATGGTCAACGACTCCATCTATAATTGAAGTCCTAAAAAGTAAAGATCTGGCGCAGTTTGAACGTACATATTTTCAAATGGCGGGTTTTACTGATTATGAAAGTTATGCCAAATCCACCAACCCAATTTATGTATTTGAAAATCTTAAAATTCCTTTGATGATTTTAAATGCCGAAGACGATCCTATTTGCCACATTCAAAACTTTGAACCCTATAAAGAATTAATCCGTTCTTTGCCGAATGTAGTGGTGGTGACCACTAAAAAAGGCAGTCACTGTGGTTATTATGAAGGTTTAGTGGAAACCCATTCATGGGCAACCAAATTAATGGCAGATTTTTTAAAGTTATATGTGAACTAAAAAATAGCCTACTTTGGGTAGGCTATTTTAAGTATGTGTTATTCAGCTTGTTCGCAACATGCGGTTGTTTGAGGTTTAAGCTTCATCTGTATCAATACTAAAATCAACGCTATAGCGCTCAAGGTCGCTCCTGTATAAGATACTGCAGCATAGCTTAGGTTGAGATTTAGCACTGCGGCACCTGCAACAGCACCCAAAGCATTTCCAAGATTAAATGCACCAATATTCACTGAAGAAGCGAGGCCTGGTGCATCGTGAGCTACTGTCATAACACGCATTTGTAAAGGTGGTACGACGGCAAAGGCTGCTGCTCCCCAGATGATTAATGCAATCGCCGCGCCAATGGTGGTTGTTGCTAAAATTGGAAATAATAGCATCATCAGCATCAGTAAGACTAAAAAGCCAATCAAGGTCTTATCTAAGGATTGATCGGCAAACTTACCACCGAAATGGTTACCAATTGAAAATCCGATCCCGATTAAAACCAACATGAAAGTGATAAGTTCGGGGCTTGCAAGAGTAAAGACTTTTAAGCATGGTGCGATATAGGTATAGGGCGCGAACATAGCTCCAGCACTCATGACCGTGGTGAGCAGTGCTAAAACAACAGGCATGCGTGTTAATACTTTTAACTCTGCTCGTACATCAGGTTTTTCGGTCTGTTGCTGATGGGGTAGTGCTTTCCATAATGCCAACATGGTGATGACGCCCAATAAGGTAATGGCGGCAAAAGACATACGCCAACCGATATTTTGACCCACCCACGTTGCGAGGGGAACACCGCCAATATTGGCAATGGTCAAGCCCATAAACATCATAGCAACGGCACTGGCTTGTTTATCTTTCGGCACAACACTCGCTGCAACGACAGAACCTAAGCTAAAAAATGCACCATGATTTAAACTAGTCACCAAACGTGCAGCCATTAAACCAAGATAATTGGGGGCAATCGTTGCCAAAATATTACCGATGGTAAAGATTGCCATCAGTAAAATAAGGGCAGTACGTTTAGGAAAACGTGCTAACCATAAGGTCATTAATGGGGCACCAATCATGACGCCAACGGCATAGGCACTAATCAGTAAGCCCGCTTGAGGAATAGAAACCGATAAATCTGCTGCGATTTCAGGCAAAAAACCCATCGGTGAAAATTCTGTTGTGCCAATTGCAAAAGCACCTACGGCTAATGCAATTAATGGAAAATTGAATTTCATATTAAATATCCCACACTGGAGCAAGTTCAGGTGGGTTCACTTCACGCGCATTTCTGTCTAGTGTGGCAATGGCCTGCATCTGTTGTGGTGTTAAATGAATCTCTTGAGCTTTTAAATTACTGATTAAATGTTCACGTTGGGTTGAAGATGGAATTACGGCATAACCCTTTTGCAGCGCCCAAGCGAGTGTCACTTGTGCAACTGAAGCTTGGTGTTGTGCTGCAATATCAGAAAGTATTGGGTCATTTAGCACTTTGCCATAAGCCAAGGTCATATAAGAGGTGACATCAATATTTTGCTGTTTTAAGTAAGTCGCAAGTCGTTCATTTTGAAGATAAGGACTCAGTTCAATTTGATTGGTTGCAATATTTTCCAGCCCGATGTGATCAATGGCTTGTTGAGTGAGCTCAATATTAAAATTAGATACACCAATATGTTCAGTCAAACCTTGTTTTTTTGCCTCAAGTAAATGTCCCATTAATTCTGGAATATTGACTCCAAGTGCAGGTGCAGGCCAATGAATAAGTGTGAGGTTAACTGCATCCGTCCTTAATTTAATTAAGCTGTCCTTTAGGCTGGGTATCAGTTTGTCGGCAGCATAATTTTCAGTCCAAATTTTCGTGGTTAAGAAAATATCAGCTCGATTGACCTGACTTTCGTGGATTGCTTGGCCTACTTATGCTTCATTACCGTAAATTTGTGCGGTGTCTACAGCACGATATCCAAGCTCTAAGGCTGTTTTAATTGAGTGAATGACAGTATCACCTGTCAAACGGAAGGTACCGACAACAAATTGGGGAACAATCATCAGGAATTCTCTTTTTTGAATTGATACTATTGTGCTGCTAATTTTAATGAAGAAAAATGCATGAATTTGGAATATATTATTGATTAAAAATCACGAATCGAATAAGCAATGAAATCGACCATTGAGGAGCTGCAGGCTTTTACTGTTATTGTAGATAGCGGCTCTATTATCAAAGCAGCAGAAAGACTGGATCAAACAGCATCTGGTGTAAGCCGCGCATTACAGCGTCTGGAATCTAAATTAAATGTAACCTTGTTGGAACGAACTACCCGCAAAATTAAGCTCACGCAAGAGGGGCAATTGTTTTTAGCAAAAACACGGCGGATATTGAATGATTTGAGCGAAGCGGAAGATTCTCTGCTGAAATTAGATGCAGATACTTCGGGATTAGTGCGAGTCGATTCAGCAATTTCTTTTATTCTGCATATGATCGTTCCCTTGATTCCAGAATTTAATGCGCGTTATCCGCATATACAGATTGAATTAGTAAATCATGATCAAGTGATTGACTTATTAGAGCATAAAGCGGATGTTGCAATTCGCTTTGGAAAATTAAACGACTCCAGTTTGCACGCAAAACTTATCTATAAGAGTCGACTGTGTTTGGTGGCGAGTCCTGAATATCTTCAGCAGCATGGACGTCCGCAAAATGCTGATGAGCTAACTGCACATGCTTTACTTGGATTTAGTCAAATTACCCATATGAATACTTGGCCGATCCAAGTCGCAGGGAAACCTTTGACGATCCGACCAAATATTAAGGCATCAAATGGTGAAACCATTCGTGAGCTTGCGATTCATGGGATGGGCATCGCTTGTCTATCGATTTTTATGTTAGAAAAAGATATTGCAGAAGGGCGATTGGTACAACTTTTAGACGATCAAATTGAGCCACATGAACAGCTTATTCATGCTGTCTATTATCAACAAGAGCATTTACCGAAACGTGTTCGTTTATTTATTGAATATTTAGCTGAAAAATTACAAGAATAGTTGTGAGAAAAAATATTGCATTGTTGGATGCAGATTTTTATTTACATAGAAACAATAAAAAAACCCGACAATTGCCGGGTTTTTTGATCATTGGTTTGATAAAACTTCGATCTTAGTTCTCTAAAGCTGGTGTTGCAGCAGCAATGGCAGCGGCAACGGCGTCATCTTCTGACTGTGCAGAACCAGAGTTTTGTTTAGGTTGAGTAGCTTGCGCAGGTTTTTCTGCTGCTTTAGGTGCTTCTGCTTTTGGAGCAGGAGCTTCTGCAGGAGGAGTAGGTTCACGACGAATTTCAGTTGTTGTATTTGGTGTCTCTTCACGAATCACTTCAACTTGCTGTTGAGTCGGTTCTTCAACAACTGGTTGTTCTTCAACTGGTTCTAATTGTGTAGGTACAGATGCTGTTGGTTCAGATGTTGCAACTTCAACCTGTTCCTGTTCTTCTTCTTTTGGTGCTTCTTTTTTTACACATGCTGTAAGAAGTAGACCTGTTGCGATTGCACCGCAGATTAAAAGTTTCTTATTCATAATTACACAAAACAAAAAAAGTGTGGATTGGATAAATGCATTATAACAGCAAATAAGAATATAGAAATGATAAGAACTTACTCTAAATTTTTATGATAATTGCTGTTACAATAGCCAATTGTTAATTGTTCTATGAATTGATGCGTAATGACTTTGCTTTCTTGGTACAGAGTAAAGTAAAATCGCACAACATTGTAGGCCAATTTAGGCTCCATTGTACGAGAAACTTAATGACCCATTTTATTTTCGTTACTGGTGGTGTTGTATCATCACTAGGTAAAGGTATTTCAGCTGCATCAGTGGCTGCGCTTTTAGAAGCCCGTGGTTTAAAAGTAACCATGGTAAAAATGGATCCATACATTAATGTCGATCCAGGGACTATGAGTCCATTCCAACACGGTGAAGTTTTTGTCACAGAGGATGGTGCTGAAACTGACTTAGACTTGGGTTATTACGAACGTTTCTTGCGTCGTGCGAAAATGACCAAACTGAACAACTTTACTTCAGGACGAGTGTACCAAGATGTCTTGAATAAAGAACGTCGTGGTGACTACCTCGGTGGTACAGTTCAAGTTATTCCACATATTACTGACAATATTAAAGAACGTGTTCTTCGCGCAGGTGAAGGCTATGACGTTGCGATCGTTGAGATCGGCGGTACAGTAGGTGACATTGAATCTCTCCCATTCATGGAATCTGTACGTCAACTTATGGTCGAACTAGGTCATAAGCGCACAATGTTAATGCACTTAACATTACTCCCATACATTAAGTCAGCTGCGGAATTAAAAACTAAACCAACTCAACACTCTGTAAAAGAGCTTTTGTCGATTGGTATTCAACCAGACATCCTGATCTGCCGTACAGAGCATGATGTTGATGCTGACACTACACGTAAAATTGCGTTATTTACGAACGTTGAAGCACGTGCAGTTGTGGTATGTAAAGATGCGCGTTCAATTTACCAAATTCCACGTACTTTCTATGAACAAAACGTTGATGATTTAATCTGTGAACGTTTTGGCTATAACGATCTTCCTGAAGCTGATTTAACAGATTGGGATAATGTTGTAGATGCATTACTTAACCCTGAATACACAGTACGTGTCGCAATGGTTGGTAAATACGTTGAACTTCCAGATGCTTACAAATCTGTAAACGAAGCACTTTTACATGCGGGTATTCAAAACCGTGTCAAAGTTCAAATTGATTACGTAAACGCTGAAGAGTTAGAAAGCCAAGACGTAAACGACGTATTAAAAGACGCGGATGCAATCTTAGTGCCGGGTGGCTTCGGTGAACGTGGTACAGAAGGCAAAATGAAAGCGATTCGTTTTGCACGTGAAAACGGTGTGCCATTCCTTGGCATCTGTTTAGGTATGCAGTTGGCTGTGATCGAATATGCGCGCAACGTTGCGGGTATTAGCGATGCAACTTCAACTGAATTTAACCGTTCTACAAAATCACCATTGATTGGTCTAATCACTGAATGGTTAGATGAGCGCGGCGAAGTTCAACAACGTAATGCAGATTCTGACTTAGGCGGCACAATGCGTCTGGGTGCTCAAAAATCTGAATTGGTTGCAGGAACAAAAACTGCACAAGTTTACGGTTCTGAAGAGATCGTTGAACGTCATCGTCACCGTTATGAAATGAACAACCGTTATATCCCAGTGCTTGAAGAAAAAGGCATGAAGATTTCAGGTTATTCTCCAGTACAGCGTCTTGTTGAAACTGTTGAAATTCCTGAACATCCTTGGTTTATTGCTGTACAATTCCATCCGGAATTTACAAGTTCACCACGTGATGGACACCCATTATTCGCAGGCTTTATTGATGCTGCTAAAAAGCAGTACCAAAAAGCGAAATAATGTGTTTTTGACTAAACCAGGAAGAGTTTAAATGTCACAATTAAAACCACAGGAAATTGTACGTTTAGGCGATATACAAATGGCAAATCATTTGCCATTTGTACTATTCGGCGGCATGAACGTACTTGAGTCAAAAGACCTTGCTTTTGAAATTGCTGAAACCTATGTGGATATCTGCAAACGCTTGGATATTCCATATGTGTTTAAAGCAAGTTTTGATAAAGCCAATCGTTCAAGCTTGAACTCTTTCCGTGGCCCAGGCCTGGAAAAAGGAATCGAGTGGTTAGCTGACATTAAAAAACACTTTAATGTGCCGATTATTACCGACGTACATGAACCATACCAAGCTGCGCCTGTTGCTGAAGTTGCGGATATTATCCAGCTTCCTGCATTTTTAAGCCGTCAGACTGACCTTGTTGAAGCGATGGCGAAAACTGATGCCATCATTAACATCAAAAAAGCACAGTTCCTCGCACCACACGAAATGCGTCATATTCTGCATAAGTGTTTGGAAGCAGGAAATGACAAACTGATTCTTTGTGAACGTGGTTCAGCATTTGGTTACAATAATTTAGTTGTAGACATGTTGGGCTTTGACATCATGAAAGAAATGAATGTCCCTGTGTTCTTTGATGTTACGCATGCGCTTCAAACGCCGGGTGGTCGTGCGGATTCTGCAGGTGGTCGTCGTGCACAAATCACGACATTGGCACGTGCAGGTATGGCGACTGGTTTAGCAGGTTTGTTCTTAGAAGCTCATCCAGATCCAGAAAATGCCAAATGTGACGGTCCATGTGCGCTACGCATGTCACAGTTGGAACCTTTCTTGGCACAGTTAAAAGAGCTCGATACCTTGGTTAAAGGTTTCGCAAAGTTAGACACACACTAATTCGATACACATTGATGCGTCACTTTTGACGCATCATTTTTATTAATCAACTGAGGAATTGTTCATGAGCCAAATCGTTGACATTCGTGCACGTGAAATTTTGGACTCTCGTGGTAACCCTACCATCGAAGCAGACGTAATCTTAGCCTCTGGCGTTGTAGGCCGTGCATGTGCACCATCTGGTGCTTCAACTGGTTCTCGTGAAGCTTTAGAACTTCGTGACGGCGACAAAGCTCGTTACTTAGGTAAAGGCGTTAAAACTGCGGTTAACAACGTTAACACAGTAATTCGTGATGCATTGTTGGGTAAATCAGTATTCGAACAAAAAGACATTGATAACACAATGATCGCGCTTGACGGTACTGAAAACAAAGAAAAATTAGGTGCGAACGCAACTTTAGCGGTATCGCTAGCTGCTGCACGCGCTGCTGCTGACGAAAAGAAAATTCCACTTTTTCAATACATCGCAGACCTTCGTAATAACAGCATTTTGACTATGCCTGTTCCAATGATGAACATCCTAAATGGTGGTTCACATGCAGACAACAACGTAGACATTCAAGAATTTATGATTGAGCCTGTTGGCTTCACTTCATTCTCTGAAGCTTTACGTGCTGGTGCTGAAATTTTCCATTCTTTAAAATCAGTTTTAAAGAAACAAGGTTTAAATACTGCAGTTGGTGATGAAGGTGGTTTTGCACCTAACCTTCGTTCTAACGAAGAAGCAATTACAGTTATTCTAGAAGCAATTGAAAAAACTGGCTACAAGGCAGGTTCTGACATTATGCTTGCGCTTGACTGTGCATCTTCAGAATTCTACAAAGATGGTCAATACATCCTTGCAGGTGAAGGCAATAAAGCATTCACAAGCAACCAATTTGCTGACTACCTTGCTGGTTTTGCAAAACAATACCCAATCATCTCAATTGAAGATGGTTTGGACGAGTCTGATTGGGAAGGTTGGTCTTACCTCACTTCAATCCTTGGCGACAAAATCCAATTGGTTGGTGATGACCTATTCGTGACGAATCCTAAGATTCTTCAACGTGGTATCAACGAAAAAGTGGGTAACTCAATTCTGATCAAGTACAACCAAATCGGTACGTTGACTGAAACTCTAGATGCAATCTACCTTGCGAAAGCAAATGGTTACACTACAGTAATTTCACACCGTTCTGGTGAAACTGAAGATTCAACTATTGCGGATCTTGCAGTAGGTACAGCAGCGGGTCAAATCAAAACTGGTTCACTTTGCCGTTCTGACCGTGTGGCGAAATATAACCAATTACTTCGTATTGAAGAATTGACTAATGCTGCATATCGCGGTAAAGCTGAGTTCAAAGGTTTGAACTAAGCAGATCATGCTATCTATGTTAAATGTATTTGACTCCAAAGCGAGTAAAGCATTGTTGGGCCTTGCGATCTTTTTGATCGCAGGGTTTCAATATTTATACTGGTTCGGTGAAGGTGGTTATCATCAACATCAACAACTGAGTCAGAAAATACAACAACAAGTCGAACTCAATGACGAATTAAAAGAACGAAATCGCGTGCTTGCCGCTGAAGTATACGATTTAAAAAATGGCGTTGAAGCTATTGAAGAGCATGCTCGTCTAGATTTAGGTTTAATTAAACCGCATGAAACTTTCGTACAGATGAGTACGATTAGTACTCAGTACAAACCAATTTATATTGATCCAAACGCAAAAGTAGACCTACGTACCAATGAGTCAGAACCAGCCGAACTTCCACCAGAACCTTAAATTGTGGGCTATTATTCCTGCTGCTGGTTCAGGAAGTCGATTTTCTAAAACTGAACTAAAACAATATCAAAACATTGCGGGTCTAACTGTGCTTGAACACACAGTTGCGCGTCTTAACCAATTACCTTTAACAGGCTATGTATTGGCTATAGGCGAGCAAGATAATATTGCTCAGACTTTGGCACTAGCAAATCAAGATAAGGCACATTTTTGTTTAGGCGGTGCAGAGCGTGTGCATTCTGTACTCAATGCATTGCAATATCTATCTAGGATTGCCAATGATGATGATTGGGTATTTGTTCATGATGCAGCAAGACCATGTGTCTCGCAGTTGAGTCTAGAAGATTTAGTTCAATCGGCAGTCGATTCGGAGCAAAGTGCGATTCTCGCAATTCCCGTACGCGATACCTTAAAACGAGTTGAAACGGCACCACTTATATCAACAACGGTAGATCGTTCAACTTTATGGCAAGCGCAGACACCACAAATTGCCAAATTGGGTGTGCTTAAAAATGCCATTGAACAAGCGCTTGCCGCTGGTGCGACCATCACAGATGAAGCAAGTGCCTTAGAATTTGTCGGTGAGCATGTCAATGTCGTGCAGGGTCGTTCGGACAATATTAAAATTACCTATCCGGATGACTTGGAATTGGCACGTTTAATTTTAGCGTCTCAAGTTAATAGATGATTATTTCAAGGAATATTTAAGGGACAGTGATTTTTACTGTCGCTTTAATCTATAATTCCCGCATCCTTTTTAGATCTGTTTCGCAATGATCCCTTCTCAACAGTATCGTTTTTTACGTCAGTCATTACGTGATGGCCGCAGTATAAAACACGATTCTTCTCGATGGGCTAAACTTCATTTAGACCCGTGGTTACTTTGCTTCTTGGTACTCAATGCAATATTGGGGCTGATGGTTGTCTATAGTGCGACCGCGGAAGATTCGGGAATGGTACTACGCCAAGCCACAAGTTTTGGTGTGGGCTTTATTGTGATGCTGATCTGCGCGCAAATTCCACCCAAAGTTTACCAATCTATGAGTCCGTACTTATATGCCATCGGTATATTTTTACTGTTGTTGGTTCTGGTCATTGGTGAAAAAAGGATGGGGGCGAAACGCTGGATTAGCTTGCCGGGTATCGGCAGTATGCAGCCGAGTGAGTTTATGAAATTTGCCATGCCACTCATGATGGCGTGGTATTTTGCGCGAAAACCATTTCCACCGAAATTTTTACAAATTGTCGGGGCATTAATTTTATTATTGATTCCATTTGCATTGGTCGCTTTACAGCCTGACTTGAATATCGGTTTGATTATTCCGGGTATTTTTGTTTTATTTTTAAGTGGTATGTCTTGGCGTTTAATTGCAGGTGCTTTAACAGCCTTGGCAATTGCAGCACCTGTACTCTGGATGTTCTTTTTGCAGGAATATCAAAAAAAACGTGTACTGACGTTATTTGACCCTGAATCTGACGCGCTTGGTGCAGGTTGGAACATTATTCAATCTAAAATTGCCATTGGATCAGGTGGTTTAATGGGTAAGGGTTATACTGAAGGGACGCAGTCGCACTTGGGCTATCTGCCAGAGCATCATACTGACTTTATCATGTCGACCTATGCAGAAGAATTTGGCTTTATTGGTGTATTTCTTTTATTTAGTTTGTTTACAGCAATTATTATTCGCTGTCTGATTATTGGACTAAATTGCTTCCATAATTTTGGACGACTCTATGCAGGAGCGATAGGATTAACTTTCTTCTTTTTTGTATTTTTAAACTCGGGTATGGTCAGTGGGATTTTACCGGTAACAGGTGATCCACTACCGTTGATGAGTTATGGGGGGACAGCAGTCATATCCATGCTTGCAGGTATGGGGATTGTGATGTCGATTCATACGCATCGTTAAGTGTAATAGACAACATTAAGCCGGATTTATATCCGGTTTTTTATGGGTTAGGTTTATGGATTTAAAAATTGGCTATTTAAGTAACTAATAAATGTCTCAAGCTGCATAAAAGGACCATCTCGTAGGACAGTGCTTTAATGCATAGTTTAAGGTTGATTTAGCAAAGGTAATTGGAAGTATTTTATGTAACGTGTATTGTGTTGATTTTTCCTTTTAGATAAATGGATCTAAAGTAGAATTTTTCTTAAGATCCATTCGGTTGATCTTTAAAAACAGAATGTAATTCAGTTAGGAAAGGGATAAAATATAAAAAATACTACTATATGTTTAATAGAATACTTAAAATATTTACATGTATTTTAGATAAGTCCAATCTTTTTTAATTTTCGAATAATTTTTCGATAATAAAAAAACTTAACTTTACTCACTATTTTGTTAGGAATTTTAACACCTTTTTCTTTTGCCAATTCAATTAGACTTTGTGCAAAAATATCTTTTTTTGAATCTTGAATAAGTTGTGCAATATAAAAACCTTTCACTTTTTCATACTTTTTAATATCAAAGATATTTTCATATTTATTTAGATTTCCTGAAAGATCTAAAGCAAACAAAGTTCTTAGGCATTTATTGCAAGTTGAACAATTTTCATGTGTATCATCACCACTTACACATACATTTAAATATCTATACGTTGGCTCGTAGTTTGATATATCTACTATTTTGTCAACACGTGAGTAGGCAGCACCCTCTTGATAAAACTCCGTACTTTCTGTTGATAATAAAGGTAATAAAATAGGATCACAATAAATACCAATATCTTTATCTCTATATTTTTTTGAGAAATTTATAATCTGAGTGTAATTAAATCCAGCAGATGCATAATAATATTTTGAAAAATGTTTTTGTAGTACTAGGACACCAGCACAGCCTGTCAAAGTATGTATCTTTTCATGCCCCCAGGGATGAAAAGTGTGTAAATTAGAATCTATAGGTATGTAATCAAGATTTACTTCTTTGGGATAGTTTTTAAGGTGGTTATATCTTTGCAAATATTTTACCTTTGCACTTTCCTCCTTACTGCCATGAGAACCTACATTTAAAAATAAAAGTGTATTTACTCTTAAACCTATATCATTTTGTTTAACAAATAGCTCATGTATCGCATTAAAAGAGTCTACACCACCAGAAAATCCTGTACCAATACCTGTATTATCAAAAAATTGTTCACTTAGTTCCTTCGCACTAACTTTTATTTTTTTAGCAGTAGGGCAAAATGAAATGAGTAATGGAATGACATATTTATTTATGTTAAAAATTAATTTTTTAGACACAATGCCATCAATATAAAGATCTTCTCCACACATCATTGCTGGAAAAAGCATCCCTACAAGAAATGCGTCCATTTGAGTGGTACAAACATGTTGTTCATACAATTCTGGTACAGAAAACCAAAGATTTTTAGATCCTAAGACACTACTTTCTATAGTGGCTGATAATATTAATTTATCGTTTTGGTGAGTAACCTCAATACTTTTAATATACATGTTTTTTACACTAACTATAAAGTGGCTGAATTTTATATATTTTTACTTTTTTTTACAAATAAATGTTCGCTATTTATCCATTAGTATATTAATTACTTTTTTATATCCATTGAGCATAACGGCGATTATATAAACTCTAAAGTATCTAACTTGGATCGTTTTTTTTATTTATTTGTGGGTTTAAAACGGTTTTGGTGGTTTCAATCAAGAAAAAATAAAGCCCTCAAGTGAGGGCTTTATTTAGATATCAATTAATGTAGGAACCATGTGTAGTAGCCCCATAACATGAGTGGCCAAGCGAGGAAGGGGCTAAAAAGCCATTTCCAGAACCAATGGTGTGGCGTAAAACCCACACCATGCACAAAACCACCTGAAATACCTATCATGATGAACATCAGCGCTCGATGGCTATATCCACCATTGTCATCCAGCATGGCAGCAGGATGTACAAGTAACACGGCTGCCAAAGGAAAAGCTAACAGGCAGGAAATGACCATTGCAAATTTATTTGGCTTCTTTTCTACAAGTGATTTTTCTACAGCAGCATCAGTCATTTGTTATTCCTCATCTAGATCTTGATGATGTTCGATATAAAGCGCACTAAGTACACCTGCAAAACATGCCATCAAAATACCGAGAATCCAAGCAAAATACCACATCGTCTTTTCTCCTTAGACACAGCCTTAGTATAGGCTGTGTGAATTCTCTTCAATATGTTTGTTAGTGACTACACCCCACATTTTGTAGTAACACCAAGTTGTGTAGCACAGGATAATTGGGACAAAAATACATGCGGCAACTGTCATCACAGTCAGGGTGTTTTTACTTGATACCGCATCCCACATAGTCAAACTTACAGTTGGGTTGATGCTCGATGGCATAAGGAAAGGGAACAATGCAAAACCAGCTGTTAAGATTGCACCAATGACTGCCAAGCTTGAACCAAGGAAGCTGAAACCGGCTTTACCTTTACCTGCGGCAAGGATAATGATCAGTGCACCTAAAATAGCCATGATTGGCGCAATCATAGTAATCGGATAAGTACTGTAATTGTTCATCCAACCTGGGTTGGCATTGGTGATCACTTCTTTAGCCAATGGGTTTGCAACGCCATTTGTGTCAAACGGTTGCGCTAATGTGTAGCCTTGGATATTACCGAAGTATAACCATGCGCCTGCCAGTAAGAAGCAAACTAAGAATACGATACCCATAAGCTGGGTCGCTTTTGCAGAGCGTGCGCGTAGATCGCCGTCTGTACGAAGCATGAGCCATGCACCACCGTGAGCGCAAAGCATAGATAAACTCACGATACCGCAAACTAAAGCGAATGGGTTAAGCAGTGCAAAGAAGCTCCCTGTATAAGTCGAGCGAACAGTTTCGTCCATAGTGAATGGAACACCAAGGAACATATTACCAAACGCAACACCAAATACGAGGGCAGGAACGGCACCACCAATTGCTAAACCCCAGTCCCAAGAATTACGCCACTTGGTATTTTCAAGTTTAGAACGGTAGTCAAAACCGACTGGACGTAAGAAGAGAGCGAAGAGTACCAGTAACAGCGCCCAATACATGCCTGAGAATGCAGTTGCATATACCATTGGCCATGCTGCAAACAGTGCACCACCGGCAGTAATAAACCATACTTGGTTACCGTCCCAGTGTGGGGCAATCGTATTGATTGCCGCACGACGTTCTTCGTCTTTTTTACCTACGAATGGCATGATCGCCATTGAGCCCATATCGAAGCCATCGGTGAGGGCGAAGCCGATCAGTAGGACACCGACTAAAACCCACCAAATGATTTTGAGTAATTCATATTCGATCATGCTTGAGCCTCCTCATTTGCCTTTTTTGCAGCTTCAAGTTTCTCGAAGTGGTATTTACCAGTATGTAGAGAACTTGGGCCAAGGCGTGAGAATTTAATCATTAAGTACATTTCAATGATCAGCAGTACAGTGTAGAACGCTGCCAATGCAAGGATAGAACCCCATACATCACCTGTACTTAAGCTAGAAGCTGAAAGATGTGTAGGTAGAACTTCACCGATAGTCCATGGTTGACGACCAACTTCGGCAACATACCAACCTGTTTGTGCAGCAATCCAAGGTAATGGTAGAGCAAACAAAGCAAATTTTAATAACCAAGGTTTGTTTTCTGCATTACGTTTACCGACAGCAAAGGTAGCAAGTACGAACAGAAGGAGCATTAAGAAACCAGAAGCAACCATTGCACGGAATGCCCAGAACAAGCTTGGAACATGTGGAATAGTGTCTTTTGCAGCAGCTTTGATTTGATCATCAGAAGCATCGACCACTTTGTCTGTGTATTTTTTCAGAAGCAGACCATAACCCAAGTCTTTTTGAGACTCAGCAAATGCTGCTTTAAGTTCAGGAGACGTATCGCCTGCACGAAGTTGTTCTAACTGTGAGTAAGCCACCATACCGTTACGAATACGCGCTTCGTGTTGTACGATCAGGTCTTTAATACCTGTTACTTCTTTATCAGTTGAACGTGTTGCGATAATCCCCATGACATAAGGAATTTTGATCGCGTAGTCAGTAGACATAGTTTCTTTATTTGGAATACCAAACAAAGTAAATGGCGCTGGAGCTGGGTGAGTGTCCCATTCAGCTTCAATCGCAGCAAGTTTAGTTTTTTGTACATCACCAATTTCATAACCAGATTCATCACCCAGTAAGATCACCGAAAGTGTAGAAGCTAAACCAAAGATTGCAGCGATAGCGAATGAACGACGAGCAAATGGCAAGTCACGTTTTTTTAATAAGTAGTAACTTGAAATGGCTAGTACGAAAATTGCGCCAGTCACATAACCAGCAGATACGGTATGTACGAATTTAACCTGAGCTACAGGGTTGAAAATCAGTGCACCGAAGTCCACCATTTCCATACGCATAGTTTCATAGTTAAAAGCGGAACCGACTGGGTTTTGCATCCAACCATTGGCTACTAAAATCCATAGTGCAGACATGTTCGAGCCAAGTGCAACTAACCAAGTTACAGCCAAATGCTGAACTTTAGATAGGCGATCCCAGCCGAAGAAGAATAAACCAATAAATGTTGATTCAAGGAAGAATGCCATTAGACCTTCGATGGCTAATGGTGCACCGAAAATATCACCGACATAGTGTGAGTAATACGCCCAGTTAGTACCGAACTGAAACTCCATGGTCAAACCAGTAGTAACACCTAATGCGAAGTTAATACCGAAGAGTTTTCCCCAGAATTTAGTCATGTCTTTATAAATTTCTTTGCCAGAAATCACATAGGTGGTTTCCATGATGGCAAGAATAAAAGCTAGACCTAAAGTCAGTGGAACAAAAATAAAGTGATACATCGCGGTCATTGCAAATTGGAACCGCGAAAGATCGACCACGCTTTCAGAAATCATCAACGTGTCTCCTTGATTTGGGAAGGACTGCCAGCAATATGCTCGGCAACTTGATTGTCAAAGTTTTTAGGGATAGTAGGGGCGTCAAACCAGATGTTCTTAATGATCATTAAAATAATCACTTTAATTATTAGTATTGCGGTTATTTCTCTGACCACACGACGATTTAAATCTTTGAATTTTAAGCTCATGGAGATAAGCCTATTCTTTAAACTTGTACTATATTATTAACAAATATATACAAAAAGCAAATAGGTTGAACAGTTAAAATAAAAATATATTATTAAGTTATTTAAATACAATCACTTATAGTGTTTAATAGTTAAAAAATAAACTAAATTTATTATTTTAAATACTTGACTAAAACACTTGTATTTAAATATTTTAAATCCGACTAAATTACTATATTTACTAAAATTTACATTATTAATAATGAGAATATTTATTGAGTGAATAAGATTTTTATTTGTTATGTTTAAGTTTTGCTATATAAAGGGGCTATTGATGTAGTGCTGTTAAACGATCTCTATATGGTTAATGTTAAAGAGGTTGGACTAAGTTTTTTAAATACTTTTTAAATATTTGATACATGATGAACTTAGCTTATTTTAGTCTTGAGACACTATATTTGAGTAAAAAAAAGACATACCGGAGTATGTCTTTTGGGGGGAGATATTCCAGCTTAGAAGTCGTAACGTAGACCAAGAGAAAGTGCAGTTGCATTTTCATCACCGATACCTGAGATACCGTTACCGAAGCTACGACCTTCTTTCCAAGGATTGAGTTTAGAGTTTTTGTCGTTAAGCACAGTTGCTAAGTTGCCGTATACGCGTAATGTGCTATCCAACTTATGTTCTACACCCACACCGATCAAGCTTGCATTGGCATCATCAGCATCTACGTCACGGTAGAAGTATTCACCGCGTACTGAGGTTTTAGGCGTTACTTTATATTCGCCAGCTACACCGAAAACTTGCGCATCTGGGTTGGCTGTATCGTTGTCGTGTTTGGCAATTTGGTATAAGGCACCCAAGTTAAATTCTTCAGTTAATTTATATGCACCGGCAATACGGAATGCATCACGACTTGCACCACCAGCTGCGTTTGCTGCATTTTCATCATACTTTTCGTAAGCTGCTGCAAAATCAATTGGACCTTCTTTATAGGTTAGAGCAAGGTCATAGGCTTTGTTGTCATCTTTGCCTTCACCATCTGTTTCACGGTCAATTTGTGTACCTGAATGCATCGACATTGCAGCTAGTACATTGAAACCACCGCCAAATTTTGGCGATTTATATTCAATGGTGTTTTCATTACGTTCATCAAATTTTAAGTTGCCGACACGTGTTACGTTACGAACGTCACCAACCATGTCACCGAAGAAGTTCACAGGGCTACGTGCAACTTTAAATGGGCTGTCAAAGCGACCTACACGTGCTTGACCATAAGTTGAACTTTTTAAACCCACGAATGTGTCACGTGTTGAAAAATCTACGCCTTTGCTGTCTTGGCTACCGCTTGCAAAGTTTACTTCTTGCTCAATTTGAGCGAATACGTTGAGGTCATCATTAATTTTTTGATCTACTTTGAAGCCTAAGCGTGAAGCGTTAGAAGAAAGACCAACTTCGTTGTAATCTTTACCATCATCTAGATAGTCAAGAGAGACATGTGCACGGCCATAAATTTTTACATCTGCAGCAGATGCCATCATTGGTGTAAGAATTGTTGCCCCGATTGCTAATGCACATAGAGTTTTTTTCATTTGAAGCTCCAGAAGACTTTTCCAGTCATATCAATATGTTTTATCAGTAGCTTGGCTAGAAGTAATTTCGCTATCTAATGGCGCTAAGTATTCATTACAAATAAGACAGTTCTATTAAGGAAATATTTCAAAACGGTGAAAGGTGACTTTTGGTTTAAATTACTTTTATACTTATAAAAAGCAATATTTATTAAATGCTTAGAGTTGTATTGAACAGTAAATTTTGCAGCTAAAAAGTACTTGGGATAATATTCGAGACATAAAAAATGGAGCCGAAGCTCCATTGATCATCACTTTAAACTCAATTGAACTTAAAGTGCTGCTTTGATTTTTTCTCCAATGGCTTTAATTTTTTCCATATCGCCCATTTGTGCGGCATGTTTACCTAATTCATGCACTGAAGTCGGTATTAGGTGGAAATGTACATGCGGAACAGTTTGACCCGCAGCAGCGCCAGACAACTGCATCAATACGATACCTTTCACGTCTAAGGCTTTTTCCATTGCTTTCGCAACTTTTTGAGCAACCTGAATGGTATAAGCAGCCGCTTCAGGATCTAAATCAAGCAGTGTAATAGCAGGGGTTTTAGGAATTACGAGCGTATGACCTTCGGCCTGTGGCATGACATCCATAAAAGCGAGTACTTGATCATCTTCATAGACTTTAAACGCAGGAAGTTCTCCACGTAAAATCCGAGCAAAAATATTTTGATCATCATAAGTCATTGCTAAATTCCTTGAGCGAATTGAATCGTAATTATTTACAGTTCAATTCTTTCTGACGATCTTTGATCTCGTCAAGTCGTTGTTGCTCTTTTTCTGAAAATTTAGGCTTAGTTGTGTAGCAATTGTCATTGCCAAACTTCGCTTTAGCGTCAGGATCTTTAAAGCAGAAACCTTTCGATGCATAAATCACATCATGGTCATTTTTCAACTTTTGGCATTCTTGCTCAGATGCTAAAACAGCAGTAGAAGCCCCGATTAAAGTTACAGCACCTAGCAAAGTTGCGAGGGTAAATTTGTTCATGCGAGTTTCCTCTGTCATTTGTAACAATGTGTGTTATGACACTAGAGTACAATATGATGGTTATTTATCGTTATTCAATGGCGAGTTATTACTCAATTGTAATTTTACTCCATTTTTCATACATAATCATAGCGCTTGAAAAATCACTGTTTTCTTTAGCTTGATCGCTTGCTGCTTGGATTAAATTTTGCGTCAAAGAGAGCACAGGTGCTGAAAGTTTTGCTTGTCGCACAAGATCAACAGCAATTCCCGTATCTTTTGCAAGTAATGGAAGTGCAAAGGTTAATGGGAAGCTACGATTCAGTACGCGCTGCGGTAAAACTGTTTCAGTCACATTACTTTTACCGCTCGACGCATTAATACAATCGAGTGCTTCATGTAAGTCCACGCCATGCGCTTTTAAGGTGGTGAATCCTTCAGCAACTGCACAAAGATTTACAGCCATTAACATGTTGTTTACAGCTTTAACGGCAAAACCCGCACCCGGTTCACCCACATGTTTAATCAGTTTGCCAAATGTTTGGATCGCAGGTAATGCACGTTCAAAGGCTGCTGCGTCACCACCAATCATGACGGTTAATGTTCCCGTTTCAGCGCCAATGGTTTGTCCACTCACAGGGGCGTCTAAGAACGAAACGTTTTGTTGCTTTAAGGCTGAAGCGAGTTTTTTTGCAGATTCGGGTACACCGCTGGTACAGTCGACCCAAATCGAGCCTGATTTCAGCGTTACACTCGCAATTAAATTTTCAACATCTTGGCTGATGGGTAGGCAGGAAAAAATAATGTCCGCTTGTACTGCTTGTTCTAAAGCAACCGCTTGCGTACCAAATTCAGCAGCATGTTGCTCTGCCTTGGTAAAGTTTCGATTCCAGACATAAACCGTGTCGAACTGTTTTGGTAGGTGCGCTGCCATACGGTAACCCATTGCGCCCAATCCGATAAATGCAACTGACTGAATCATCTTTACTTTACCCTCTAAATTTTTATTTCAATAAACTGGATCTTTGTGTAAGCCACTGGGTCAAAGTTGGCCAAAATTGATTGGCACTTTTTTGACTCGACATCAGGCCGAGGTGACCACCGGGAATGAGAGTAAACGTGACATCTTGACTACTTGTCAATTCGCCTAAAGGACTTGCTGCATCTGCCGTAACAATTTGATCGGTAGAACCCGCGCCAATCAACAATGAACAGTGGATATTTTTTAATTGAATAACTTTATCTTTCAATTGAATAATGCCGTTTTTAAGCGGATTTTGTAGCCAAACATTGAACACCATGTCTTGGTTAATGCCACCCGGATAGTCAATCATGTGATTGAGAAAATCGCCCATGGTTGCATGTTCATACAGGTCATGCAGATTATCTAAGTTAGATAAAAATTGCTTTTGGCTTTTGAACCAACCAATTGGATCGACGATTTTAAATCCAATCGCATTCAGCACGCCCGGTGTATGGATAAAATGTTTAGGGATTTTCCCTGTGTAGACCGTATCTTGTAGATTTTTACTACGTGAAAGCAAGCGATTGGTTTTTTGAAATAACTTTCCGATACGACCTGAGGCATAGCTATCAATCGGCGCGCCCATCACCATTAGATTTTTAACATGTTCAGGTTGATGTAATGCGGTATAAAGCGTGACAAAGACTCCAGCCATACTCCAACCGTGTAGCGAAATGTATCGACTATCTGCATGCTCACAAATTTGATCAATACAATGTGGAATCACATCATCAATAAACGATAGAAAATTTAAGAATCGATCTTGATAGTTTAATTTTCCCCATTCCAACAAATAGACATCAAAGCCACTGTGTTGAAAATGTTTCACCAATGAGCGATATGGATACAAATCATAAATCGCCATATTGATGGCCAGTGGAGCAACAAACACTAAGGGTTCTTTGTATTTACGATCAGGCGAAGCGTAATACCGAACTTTTGCATGTTTATATTCAGTAATTACTTCATAGGGTGTCGATTGAGAAAGGACCAGCGATTTTGCATTAAACACACGTTTAGACAGGTGTTTAATTTTCTTTTGCTGCGCCAGAAATTTCTGTTTGAAAGGGTGCATAACTGTCAATTGCCTAAGTCCTTGTAGGATTGGTCGAAGTCTAAGCGATAATTTCGTATTTTACCTTGACCTTAAATAGCTTAGACGCTCAAAATATTGGCAATTCTTCACAAAGGCAGTTCTTCGCGACTGAGTAATACAGATGAGCCAACAAGACGACATCGAATACCAATTAGAGACTTTAGCGATTCGTACAGGTCATATTCGTACTTTTGAGGGTGAACATAGCGAGCCAATTTTCCTGACTTCATCATTTGTTTGTGAAAGTGCAGCAGATGCCGCAGCAAAATTTTCAGGTCAAATTGAAGGCAATACCTATTCACGTTATACCAATCCAACTGTACAAGCGTTCGAAAAACGTTTAGCTGTTTTGGATGGTGCTGAAGCCGCAGTTGCGACAAGTTCGGGTATGGCGGGCGTACACGCGATCACTTTGGCATATTTGAAAGCTGGCGATCATGTGGTGTGTTCACGTGCTGTCTTTGGTTCGATCATTTCTCTGTTTGAAAAATATGTCATCAAATTTGGCGTTGATGTTACTTTTGTTGATTTGGAAGATTTAGATGCTTGGAAACAAGCGATTCGTCCAACTACACGCCTCTTGTTTATTGAAACACCGTCAAACCCATTAGCTCAAGTAGGGGATTTACAAGCCATTGCTGATATTGCACATGCGCATGGGGCATTATTTGCAGTCGATAATACTTTCTGTACACCAGTGTTACAGCAACCGATTAAATTTGGTGCGGACCTCGTGATCTACTCATCAACAAAATATATTGATGGTCAAGGTCGTGCGCTCGGTGGTGCTGTTGTCGGTAGTGCAAAATTGATGGAAGAGATTACAGGTGTTATTCGTACACTGGGTAACTCGATGAGTCCATTCAATGCATGGATCTTCCTGAAAGGCCTAGAAACTTTAAGCTTACGTATGAAAGCTCACTGTGCAAGTGCTCAGACTTTAGCTGAATGGTTGGATGCACACCCGAAAGTTGAAAAAGTGTACTATGCTGGACTTCCAAATCACGAAGGTCATGAGTTGGCGAAAAAGCAACAAAAAGGCTTTGGCGGAGTTGTGTCGTTTGTTGCCAAAGGCGAACGTGAAGGTGCTTGGACCGTGATTGATAATACCAAGTTCCTTTCTATTACAAGTAACTTGGGTGATGTAAAATCAACAATTACCCATCCTGCAACGACTTCTCATGGCAGAATGTCTGCAGAAGCGAAAAAAGCAGCAGGGATTAGCGAAGGTTTAATTCGCGTATCTGTTGGTTTAGAAGATATTAATGATATTATTCGCGATCTTTCACGCGGTTTAGATCTTATCTAAAGTGAATTCATCAGTTTTGTTCGGAGATTTTTATGAACATTAATATGCTCATGCAGCAAGCTCAACGCATGCAAAAAGAAGTTGAGAGCAACATTAAAAAAGCCAAGGAAGAGCTTGCACAAGTTGAAGTTCACGCTGAAGCAGGTGGTGGTCTGGTTAAAGTTACTATGACTGCACGTCATGTAGTGAAACGTATCGAAATCAATCCTGAACTACTTCAAGATGATGCAGATATGATTGAAGACTTAATTGCAGCAGCAATGAATGATGCTTCACGTCAAGCTGAAGCGATTTCAGAAGAAAAACTGAAATCTGCAAACTCGGGTATGGGGCTTCCACCTGGCCTTTCAGGTTTATTCTAAGGAATACGTTAAATGTTTAGTGATCGTTTTGATCAACTTGTACAGGCATTGCGTATTTTGCCAAGCGTTGGGCCAAAGTCGGCTCAACGAATGGCACTGCACTTAATCATGAAAAATAGGGAAGGCGCTGTTGGTTTGGCACATGCCTTGACTGAAGCAACCAACTATATTCATGAATGTTCCATTTGCCATTCATTGACTGAAGATGAAGTGTGCAACATATGCGTCTCGTCAGAACGTGATGATCAACTGCTTTGTGTGGTTGAATCTCCAGCAGATGTCATGGCAATCGAGCAAAGTGGCAGTTTTAGAGGGAAATATCATGTATTGGGTGGACATTTGTCGCCACTCGATGGTATTGGACCCGACGAAATTGGTATTCCATATTTAATTCAACGATTAAGTGATGGTAAAGTGCAGGAAGTGATCTTGGCGACCAATGCAACGGTTGAAGGTCAAGCGACAGCACATTATTTGGTTGAAGCGACCAAGCATTTACCAATACAAATGACCCGTATTGCACAGGGTGTACCACAGGGTGGTGAGCTTGAATATGTGGATAGCCATACCTTAAGTCAGGCCGTGCATAACCGAATGCGAATGAAATAACTATAGAGCGAAACTCGTTTCGCTTTGTATAAAATTCACCTAATTATTTATACTTAATAACGATTAAAGTTTTTGTTTATAATGAATAAAAAAGCCAAATAAAAGAAATAAGTCACTAAAATAACGTTTTTCCTTATAGATAAATAATATATATCAGTTAATATAAGCTCATAGAGCATCTAAAATTAGACTCAGCAACTTATGTATCAATTTATTCAAAATCAGCCAGATTTAAATTCCGTTTTAAATCTTATGGACCAAAGCTCGATTTACGGACTCGACACCGAGTTTATAAAAGTAGATACCCTGTGGCCCAAACTTGGACTTTTCCAAATTAATGTACAAAATCAAGTGTATTTACTTGATGGTACAACCCTCGATTTAAGCCAATTTTGGCAAAAATTATTTGTGGCCCAGCAAAACATTTTTCATGCTTGTAGTGAAGATATCGACCTGATTTATCACTATGCACAGCATAAGTCTTTAGAAAATGTCTTTGATACACAAGTTGGGATGTCATTTTTAGGGCATGGCTTACAAGTCAGCTATCAAAATGCCTTAAAAACCATGCTCGATGTCGATATTGATAAAGATCAGACTCGTTCAGATTGGTTGGCTCGCCCACTCAGTGCCGAGCAAATGAATTATGCAGCGAATGATGTACATTATTTAATGAATTTAAGCCAAACGATTCAAAACGAGTTGGCTGCGAAAAGTTTATTAAATTGTGTGCTTGAGGACTGCAAAAATTTAACCTATGAAATTGGCACTGAAACGCCGATCCATTTGTTGTATCACGATGTTGGTAATTATCGACATTCACGTCGACAGCTCATGCAAATTCAGCAATTGGTAGTTTGGCGTGAGCAAATGGTGAAAGCCTTAAATCAGCCACGTAGTTTTATTCTTAAAAACTCAACCATCATTGATATGGTGGAAAAAAATCCAAAAAATAATTTTCAATTGAGCGCGGTGAAAGACATTCGTCCGAACATTGTGCGTGAGCATGGTAAAATTATTTTAGATTTGTTGAAGTTTTTACCAGAACAAGCTGAATGGCCGCTGCGTATGGCACGTCCAATTCGTCATTCGTCTCAGGATATTGGTTCGCGCGTCGATACCGTTATTCAGCGTGCAGTACAAGAAACCTCTGTGCCTAAAGAAGTTTTAATGCGCAAAAAATGGTTAAATGCCTTGTATCAGCATGTGGTATTTCATAATGATGAACAGGATTTACCGAGCTATCTATTGGGCTGGCGCTATGATTTGCTGACGAAGCCTTTAATTGAAGTGCTGCATGCCGATGAAAGTTATCTTTCTGGTCAAATGAAAGTGATGGAATAAGTTCTGATTGATTAAAGAACTATCACTTATACAAATTCACGACTGATGCGTTAATAAACACTAATGTATCAGTCTTTTTTTTGATGTATCCTTTGCCTTGCGTTTAATGAGTATTGATTCAATTATGTACTGTTCTATCTACAAATCGAGCAAAAAAGATGAAATGTATCTTTATATTGCTCGTCCTGAAGTTAATGAAAACGAAACTGAAGCGACAGATCCGCTTGCAGTAATGCCTGATGCATTACGTACAGCGTTTGGTCGTGCCACATTTGTCATGGATCTAGAACTTAGTGAATCACGCAAACTTGCACGTGTGAACGTATTGCATGTCATAGATTCAATTGAAACAAAAGGGTTCTTTATTCAAATGCCTCCAGAAGGTTTAATTGACCCAAATGCGGTTGAGCCAGAAGGCTTGCGCGGCGCTTAAGTTAATTCAGGAGTTGTGAAAATGAATGGTGTAGTATCGGTATTGGACTCAATTCCTGAAAGCAGTATTGCAATTACGGTTTACCTAGGTGGGGCTGTAATTGCTTTGTTGTGTTGGTATGGGCTGATGAAGCGCTTACCCAAAACGATCGGTGCCATTGGTTGGCTTATCGTATTTGCTATTTTATTAACACCAACCGTTTCTGAAGGTTCAAATGCAGCAATCGCACCTGCGATTTTTGGTTTGATTTTTGGTGTATTAACAAAAGATCAGCCATTGGTTTGGTTGAATCTATCGCTGATTCTCTTTGTGGTGGGTATTGGTTTAGTCCTCGGCTATTTTTGGACAAAATACAATGCAACGAAACCACAGCACGTTGTAAACAAGAAAATTTCACCGCTTTAAATAAAAAAATAAGGTTATGTCATGTCTGTTGAAACTCAACAATTTACTGGTACAGATCAATATATTGCGACCGATAGCTTAAAACTTGCAGTAAAAGCTGCACGTTCATTGCAAAAGCCACTTTTGGTTAAAGGTGAGCCGGGGACAGGTAAAACACTTTTAGCCGAACAAGTGGCTGAAAGTTTAGGCCTTAAGCTCATTACTTGGCATATTAAATCGACGACCAAGGCTCAACAAGGTTTGTACGAGTATGACGCCGTATCCCGTCTGCGTGATAGTCAGTTGGGCGATGACCGTGTTTATGACATCAAAAACTATATTAAGCCGGGTAAACTTTGGGAAGCATTCACCAGTGAAGAACGTTGTGTACTTCTAATTGACGAGATTGATAAAGCAGATATCGAATTCCCTAATGATTTGCTGCATGAACTCGATAAAATGTCCTTCTTTGTGTATGAGACGGGTGAAACGATTACTGCAACACAACGTCCAATCGTGATCATTACTTCAAATAATGAAAAAGAACTTCCAGATGCCTTCTTGCGTCGTTGTTTCTTTCATTATATTGAATTCCCTGACGAAGCAACCATGCGTGAAATCATCGATGTACATTTTGAAAATATTTCAAATACCTTGGTCTCTGAAGCACTACAAATTTTCTTTAAATTACGTCAAATTCCGGGTTTAAAGAAACCGCCTTCAACCTCTGAGTTGATTGATTGGTTGAGTTTGCTGATGGCGGATGATATGCCAGAAGATATTTTACGCAACACAGATAAATCAAAATCAATTCCACCGCTTTATGGTGCCTTGATTAAGAACGAACAAGATGTGCAATTGCTTGAGCGTCTAGCATTTATGTCACGTCGTTAATTGATATCAATTCTTTAAAAGATTTAAAAGCCGGTTATCCGGCTTTTATTTTGAGTATTAAAAAATATAAGGGTGAATTATGCAGACAAGAGCATACGTTTCTTGTGTACACATTGCTGTACCTAAGAGATTAAAGCCAACTGTGCTTTTGTTGGCTGCGAGCTTTTATCTCCCTGTTTTCAGTTATGCAATGGATGATGCTCAGTTTGAACAGCAGCATCAACAGCTACTCCAAGATGCGTATTGGGCGCAAGTTGCAGAACATCAACTTAAAGAAAAACTCATCGATAAATCAGATCATCTTGCAGCTCAAACGACCATTCAACAAAAGGCCTGTGCTGCAACTGTACTCGAGCTGAAATACTATGATTTTGTGATCTTGAATCTAAATGACTTTAACCGCTATAGAAACCATCAAGGTTTTCATAAAATCGTATCCATTGAAAAGTTGCAGCAGGATCGTCTCAAAGTTCAGCACAAATATAAAACTCTTAAACAATCGCTTAACAATAGAAATGCGACTTGCGAATAAATCATGCTGTATGTGTTTCTTTGGGTAGTAGGGCAACGTATATGAACACACAGTAAAAGCTTTTGGCTTTACTTGTAGGGATCAATTTTTCATAATGGTGGATGTAAAGGCAAGACTCAGTTGCAGATGAAATAACAAGATCACATGCATTCACACTGGATTTGACCTCCTGATATTTAATTTTTATTGGATTTTATTCGCCTATGTTTGTGCGATTGTTTTATACCCTTCGAAAATACGGTGTTCCTGTTTCAACTCGTGAATTGATTGACTTGAACCAAGCAGTGGCAGCAGGGCTGGTCTTTGCAGATCAAAATGAATTTTATCAGCTTGCAAAAACCGTCATGGTCAAAGATGAACGTTACTTTGATAAGTTCGACCGTGCAATGAAGGACTATTTTGACGGTATTGCTACCTTTGATTTGGATGAGCTATTAAATCAGGTACATAAACTGCCAAAGGATTGGTTTGACCTTGAGCTCATCGAAAAGCATCTAACACCAGAACAACGAGAAGAATTAAAAAAAGCTGGTTCCTTAGAAGAACTGATGAAAATGCTCGAAGAGCGTTTGCGCGAGCAGCATAAAAAGCATCAGGGTGGTAATCGGATGATTGGGACGGGTGGTACGTCGCCGTTTGGTGCCTATGGCGACCATCCTGAAGGCGTGCGTATTGGTGGGCCTGGTCGTAAACGATCTGCGGTGAAAGTGTGGGAACAACGTCAATACCGAAACCTAGATGATGAGCAGATTCTCGGCAGTCGTCAGATGCAGATGGCTTTGCGTCGTTTGCGTAAATTTGCCCGTCAAGGTGCAGCAGAAGAGCTGGATATCGACGGAACTATTCGTGAAACTGCCAAACAGGGTATTTTGGATGTGCAGTTGGTTCCTGAACGACGTAACCGCATTAAAGTATTGATGCTGTTTGATGTGGGTGGTTCGATGGATTCACATATTGCCCAATGTGAGAAGCTTTTTACCGCAGCAAAAACTGAATTTAAAACGTTAGAGTATTTCTATTTTCATAACTGTTTATATGACTATGTATGGAAAGACAATATTCGCCGTTCCAGCACGCGTATGAATACATGGGATCTATTCAACACCTATGGTCGAGATTACCGTGTCATCGTTGTCGGTGATGCAAGTATGGCGCCGTATGAGTTGAACTCGGTAGGTGGATCTGTGGAATATATGAATGATGAAGCGGGTCAGGTGTGGTTACAGCGCTTACGCAATCATTTTGATAAAACAGCGTGGCTAAACCCTGAAGAAGAAAGTTATTGGCATTACACCCAAACCATAGCTGCGATTAAACAAATCTTTGAAGATCATATGTTCCCGATGACCCTAAAAGGTGTGGAAGATATGACGAAATATTTAGCGCGCTAAAGCGTTAAAAACGATACTTTTTCTTATCAATGATGTTTATATTACTTACTCCAATTTTGCATTGTTTCTTATTTTCAAAATTGGATAGTATTTAAAAGTCTTTGTTTTGCATACAACATGAAGGAAATATGATGGATCATCAAATTAATGGTATCGCATTACCTAATGAAGAAGGTTTCTTCGGTGAATACGGTGGGCAGTTCATTCCACCAGATTTAAAACAGGCAATGGATGACATTAATGTTGCTTATGAGCAAATTCGTCATACAGAAGAATTTCAAAATGAATTGAAAGAGTTGTTTGCACACTATGTTGGACGTCCAAGCCCATTGTTTTATGCGAAACGCTTGTCTGACAAATTAGGTGGGGCACAAATCTACCTCAAGCGTGAAGACCTTAACCATACTGGCGCGCATAAAATTAACCACTGCCTTGGCGAAGCCTTATTAGCAAAATACATGGGTAAAACCAAAGTGATTGCTGAAACTGGCGCAGGTCAGCATGGTGTAGCATTGGCAACGGCTTGTGCCTTGGTGGGCATTCCATGTGAAATTCACATGGGGCAAGTGGATATTGAAAAAGAACATCCAAACGTAGTGAAAATGAAGATTTTAGGTGCCAACCTCATCTCTGTTACACGTGGTACAGCTACACTTAAAGATGCAGTAGATAGCGCATTTGAAGAATATTTAAAAGATCCAACCAATTTTATTTATGCGATTGGTTCAGTGGTTGGTCCACATCCATTCCCGAAAATGGTCCGTGACTTCCAGTCAATTATCGGTGATGAAATTAAAGTTCAGACCAATGATCGATTTGGTGCAAATCCTGACTATGTGGTTGCATGTGTGGGTGGTGGATCCAATGCCGTTGGTGCATTTACAGCATTCCTGAATGACGCCGATGTCAAACTCGTAGGCGTTGAGCCTGCAGGCCATGGTTTAGATACCAATATGCATTCTGCGACGTTGACATTGGGTAAGCCAAGTCAAATTCATGGCATGGCATGTTATGTCCTTGAAGATGAGCAGGGTGAACCGTTGCCAGTGCATTCAATTGCATCAGGTTTGGACTATCCAGGGGTGGGGCCACAACATAGTTTGTTAAAAGACCTAGGTCGTGTTGAATATACAACAGCGACAGACCAAGAATGTTTAGATGCCTTTATGACGCTTTCACGTGTGGAAGGTATTGTTCCTGCACTAGAAAGTTCACATGCGGTTGCTTGGGCAATTCGTGAAGCACCAAAACTTGCCAAAGATGTGAAGATTGTCGTTAACGTTTCAGGACGTGGCGATAAAGACTCAGACTATGTGGCTGAAAAATTAGGTTTAAATTAATTACTGCCATTAAAAAAGACTAAGTTGCTCATCATCTGTTGATGGTGCAAAAATCTTTTGCAGTTGCATAGCCCGATCTATATTCGAAGTATCCCAGTTTTTAACTGGGATATTTTTTTTGACATAATTTTTATATAAAGTGTGGTTAACGCTTGATGTAATTGGAATTAACTCAGGATGTAGTACATAAATAATTGCCTTTGCATCTAAAATTTCAGTGACAGCAGAAGCAATCTCTAAATTGATCGTACGTCGGTGGTTTTGCAACAGCTCATCGTCTTTCATCGAAACCATCAAGCGTTCTAATTCCAAAATGATGGCATCCAGTTGGTTTAATTTATCTAAAGCAGGTTTCAACATAATAAAGGAAATTGAGAAAAGTAATTAATTTGTATTGTGTATGTCATTACATTTGGTGAATTATATGAAAAATTTTGATTTCTAGATTCCCCCCTTAAACTTTATTAAGGGGGGAGTTATTGAGTTTAGCCTGAAATATATTGTTGAAGTTGTTCGATCAGTTTGCGTTGATCATCCATTGCTGCTTTTACAAGGTCGCCGATGGAGATTAAGCCAGTTAATTTCTGTTCCTCAACGACAGGTAAATGACGTAAATGGCGATCTGTCATAAGCTCTAAACATTCTTCGACAGTCGCTGCACTTGTCACGGTGATTACGCTCCCAGTCATAATTTCGCTGACAGAGGTATCGAAAGATGTTCTTTCCATCAGGGCGATTTTACGTGTGTAATCACGCTCAGACAAAATACCAACGACTGTGCCTTCATGGGTCACAACGAGGGCACCAATGCCTTTTTGTGCCATCAGGGAAATGGCTTCGAGTACAGTCGCATCTGGAGTGATGGTGTAGATTTCTTGATAAGCTTTGTCTTTAAGTACTTGGGCAACTGTAGTCATATTTTCATTCCTTTATAGTAGTTTTTGTTTAATTTAAATTAGCGCGAAATTTGAAAAAAGCAAATACTTTTCAGTGCATGTTGGGGTCAAACATGCACTGAGGGTTTTATGCCATTTGAATCTTATTTTGGTTAAAAAAGAATAAACGCATTTGCGAGGTTGTGAGCTTGAGACGGATGTGACTTGAGCTATGCAACGCAGGGATGACTTTAAGGCGTGTTAATGTCGGTAATAGCGATGCCTCAAAATCTTGTGGTGTAATGCGTCGTGGAGTGTAGTTGGGCCAATGCTTTTTGGCATATTTATGCGCTTGAATGCCATTTAACCAAAACGGGAAGATAATATGATCTTGATCGCTGGTCATTGCCCAACCTTGTTGGTGGTAGAGACCCCAAAGGACTCCACAGTACATCATGGTTTTTAAAATACTAATTTTGAAAAATAAATCTTTTGGAATAGGTTTATATTGCTTTAATTTAGACATCATATGCAGCGTGTTGTTGATGTTGCTCCTATTGTAGGAAATTCTTATGAAAAAGCTGTGTAAGCTTTGAACTTGATTGTAAGAATTTATGTAGTTAAAAGTTGAAGGGTGTAAAAAACGCCACCTTAGTGACGTTTTGTTATGCTTGCAAGGTGGCCATGTTCTGCCAATATTGCGCTTTGAGTGAGTCACGTTCTACGCGGAAGCCTTGATAATAAAGTTCAGCCAAAAATAACGCTGCTTTACCATGTCCAGCACGAGCTGCATCTTCCAATTCATGAACTGCATCGCTGAAGTTCATTTGAGATTGAATTGTGTTTACCGCATTTGCGTATACATGTTCGAGTTCATGTTGAGAGAATTGTTGAATCATATTTAACTCCTTATTCTAATTATGATCATTAAGGGCCCATTCTTTAGCCCTATTAACTAATTTAACTAAGTATTATTAAACTAATATTACAATTATCTTGAATTGTCAACTATTCACGTAAATATTTCTAATTTGCTATAGTTTACATGATTAAACAATGGACAATTGTTTTCGTGAGTAAAATACTATCATAAGAAGTTGTAGATAATAAGGAGAAGTAAATGACAAGAGTTTTAGACGGTTTAACTTTAGATTATCCTCCGACATTAGCGCAAATTGTGGAGTTGGCACATCTACATCGTCGCAATCTTGATGAAGCAATTTTTCATCAAGAAATTCATTTAGGGGATTTTGGTTTGGCACAGCGCAAACGTGTATATGATTTCACACGGGATTTAGATAAGGCACAGCGCTTAGAATTTTACAATGCATATAATGGCGAATTACTCAAAATCGCCGATGATGATGATTTACATCCTGCGCATGCAGAAGGTGGAATGAGTATTTTTGCAGTATTTATCGTTTTGGCGATTATTGCATTAATTCTTTATTTTGCGGTGATACGTACCATTATTCATTAAATTGTTTAGCTAACTCACAGACTGAAAAGGTGAACTGATGCAGTTTTAAGCGCTGTGACTTGAACTTCTTGAACGTCAGCCATACACTACTTTGAACCTGAGGTAGTGTATGACTATTGATTTAGAAAAAATTACTCAATTCAAATCTAAAATACAGCTTGAGCAAATTTATAATATCTTTGTTTCAGTCATGATCGTGGTAATTTTGGTATTGGCTGTGATTGCCTTATATCGTCCTATTTCTGTACAGCAATACCAAAACGTGTCACGACTTGCTTTGCAGCAAAGTTATCCTGAAACACAGGAAATGGCGATGCTACTGAGACAGCAAGATCGCATTCGTGTGGGTGCTTATCTTAAATTGATGCATGCTTATCAGATGGAGTCTGTACGGGCACATCAACTTCCTGCTTTGGCAGAGGAACAGCTTTAGTTGCAGGGATTATCTTGGTTGGAGCTGCTTGTATATTCTCTTCCAATATCTGCTGTACTTCATTTTTATCTAAGGTTTTACTGACCACTATCACAGTCATATTTTCAGGGTGCATGTAAGTACGAACCGCATTTTGTACATCAGCTACAGTTATTTTTTCCAATAATTTCGGGTACTGGGTCAAATAATCTGGATCTTGTTGATAAAACCCTAATAGACCAAGCTGTGCATTGATCGTTGCATTACTGCTGTAATTATTTGGAAAAGCACGCAGCATGCCTGCTTTGGTTTCTTCCATTTGTTTTTGATCAATAGGCATTTTGACAAAATCATTAAAAGCCTTATGTGCCACTCGGATACTATCTATTAGCTGATCTTGACGTGTTCCATAGCTAAAGCTAAAAATACCGGGTGCTTGGCTAAAGCTAAATGCACTATAGGCACCATAAGTATAACCACGTTTAACGCGAAGCTCTTGCATGAGGATCGAGTTAAAACCTCCACCACCAAACATTCGATTAGCTACTTCTAGGGCTAATCGATCTTTGTTATCACGTGTCGTTCCTAAATGTCCAAACATGACGTTGGCTTGGGTGGAATTGTAGGGAAGATGGATGATATCAAACCCTTGTTTTTCTTCTGGTTGTGCAAGTGCCTTAGCTTTTTCACCTTGGTTTAAGTTTCCGGAAATACGTTCAGCAAGGTTTTGTGCTTCTTTTTTGCTGAGTTTGCCTGTAATGGCAATATTCATGTTTTGAGCAACTAAAAATTGATTACGAAACTTCTTTAAAATGTCAGGGGTGATTTTTTTGATACTGCCATTGGTTCCAGTAATCGGTTCTGCATATGGGTGTGTGCCGTATACAGCCCGATAGAAACGAATATTCATTAAGCGACTTGGGCTTTCTTGGAGTTGTTTCTGACCAGCTTGGTTATTGCTGAGTGCTAAGTTGAGACTGGAGTTTTTAAAAGTCGCATTTTTAATCACATCCATCATCATACTTAAAGCAGGTTCTAATTTTTTAGGGTCTGACAATACGCGTAGCCGAACGACAAACATATCTCGATGTGCTTGTACGCTAAATTGAGCACCTGTTTGGTCAAAAACCGAGGCAATTTGCGTTGCATTGTATTTTTCTGTGCCTTCATCGATTAAACGTGCAGCCATGTTGGCAACACCATACAAGCCTTTTCCGACTTCTTCATCACGAGCAGAACCTGCATTAAAGGTCAGTTGAATATCCACCATAGGTAGATCTTGTGATTCAACAAACAGGCTATTTACGCCATTTCGGTTTTTCAGCACTTGAACAAGCAGAGCACGGTAGTCTTTATCAATCTGTAAATTCTTTAAACTTTGCAGCATGGGGATAGATTGTAATTGGCTCGGGTTATCGTTGAGGTCGGGAACATTTTCCTTAAAAGTTTCTGCATGAAGGATTGAGCCAAACGCAGTGAGTAAGCTTAGAGATAAAATTTTCGTAATAGTCATCACTAATCCTTACAAGACGCTTTCAGTGTTTTGGGTTGAGCTGATTTGTTGCTCTGGAATAACAACTTCCGTTTGAGCTGGTTTTGTAGTTTGATCTGCTTTATTTGAGGTTGTTGGAACCTCCGTCTGTTCTGGAAGTAGATACATGGTGCTTAAATTTTCTCGGACAAAATACGCATTTGCGACACGTTGAATATCTTGTGCGCTGACGTTTTCATATAGTTTTGGTAATTCGTCCATTAGCCTGAAACTGAGTCCATTGACTTCTAAGTTGCCGATCGTCTTGGCTTGGCTGCTGATGTCATCTTGGTTATAGACTAAATTGGAGACAAAACGTGTGGTGATACGTTCAACTTCAGGTGTTTTGACTAATTCTGTTTTTAAAGTGTCGATTTCATCTTGTATGGCTTTTTGCGCTTGTTCCATTTTGATTCCATCGGCAAGGAGTGCTGAAATGGTAAACAAGCTGTCTCCACGATTGTATGGATCATAAGAAACGCTTACAGCCGTGAGTAATTTTCTATCTCGTACCAGTTTGTCTTGTAGGCGAGATGAGATCCCACTGTCTAAAATATTGCGAATAATATTGAGTGCATAAGCATCTTGTGGGTTTTTGGCGGTAGCCAGTGAGCGTACATTCCACGCCATATACAAATTGGGCACTTGTACGGGTAAATTTAGTTCCATATGACGATAGCCCACACGCTCGAATTCCATCACATCGTTACGATCAGGTGTTTTACGTGATGGAATATCACCAAAGTATTTTTGAACTTGACGTATTGCTGCTTCGGCATCGACATCACCGACAATCACCAAAATGGCGTTGTTTGGGGTATACCAATCTTTATACCACTGTTTTAAATCTGCCAATGTGATGTTTTGCAGATTTTTCATGTGTCCAATGACGGGTTGACGATAGTGACTGGTTGGATAAGAGATCCATTTGAAACGTTCATAAGCCAAAGAACGAGGGTTATCATCTGTACGCTGTCTGCGTTCTTCCATAACCACTTTAATTTCAGGCTCGAAATCTTGTTGTTGCAATCGTAAATTACTCATACGATCCGCTTCGAGCTCCAGCGCCATAGGGAAGTAGGCTTTAGGATACAACTGATAATAATTGGTGTAATTGGTAAAGGTTGCAGCGTTGATGCTGCCGCCATAGATACGGCTGAGACGTGTAAATTCATCATTAGGAACTTTGGTGGTTCCTTTAAACATCATATGTTCGAGCGCGTGGGAGATCCCTAATAGATTGCCCGACTCATCACTACTACCCACACGGTACCAAATATGGGTCATTACCATCGGCGCACGGTGGTCTTCACGGATAATGACCTTTAAACCATTTTTAAGGGTGGTTTCAAAGGTGCTACGTGTTAATTGGGTACGTGTGTCTGCATGTAGATTGGGTGCAGACCAAAGGCAACTGCTGATGACACAGATAGGAAGCGCAGAGCGAAATAAAGTTTTAAAAAAATAAGGAGAAAATCTGTTTTTATGGGACACAAAGGAATCCATTAAAATGCATTTTATAGCTATCTAGTTTTCCTAAAGTTAATTTTGATTGCAAGTTCAACATGTTGTTTTTTAGTGTGCTTCGCTCTGACGGGCGTGTATCGACTCAATTTAAGATAACTTATGATAGAATCGGTTTTTTTAACGCAGTGCTTTTCAAGGATTCGGCATGCAACAGCAATCTCATGGGCAGAATAAATTTTTGATTGATGCTGATATCGGTGATGACGATGTCACGCTACCGAGTTTACCTGCGGTAAATGTGCCGATTATCGAGACACCGAAAGTACAGCAAGAAGTTGCTGCACCATTACAAGAAACAGAGTCAGAAACTGAAGACTCGAAGGCGAAAGGCGGCTTCTTTAGTCGAATGAAAGAAGGTCTAGCAAAGTCACGTAAGAACTTGGCAGACGGCATGGTGAATATCCTGATCGGTGGGAAGGAAATTGACGATGAACTTTTAGAGGAAGTTGAAGAGCAACTTTTGGTTGCTGACATTGGTGTCGATGCAACCAAAACGATTATTGCGAACTTAACTGAACGTACTGAACGTGGCGATTTAATTTACTCGCACTCTTTATATAAAGCGCTTCAAGAAGAACTGGTGGCATTACTTTCACCACGTGTTAAACCGCTACATATCGACAGCAATAAAAATCCGTATGTGATTTTGGTTGTTGGTGTGAATGGTGTGGGTAAAACCACCACGATTGGTAAATTAGCGAAACGCTTACAAGGTGAAGGTAAAAAAGTAATGTTGGCTGCTGGTGATACATTCCGTGCAGCAGCCACAGAACAATTACAAATTTGGGGTGAACGTAATAATATTGCCGTTGTGGCTCAAGGTCATGGTGCAGATTCTGCTTCAGTTATTTTTGATGCATTTGAAAGTGCTCGTGCAAAAGGCGTAGACGTGCTGATTGCAGACACTGCAGGTCGTTTACACAACAAAGGACACCTCATGCAAGAGTTGTCTAAAGTAAAACGTGTAATGCAAAAAATTGATGCTACAGCTCCGCATGAAGTGATGTTGGTGGTTGATGCAGGTACAGGTCAAAATGCCATTAACCAAGTTGAATTGTTTGATGAGGCAGTAGGGCTTACAGGTCTAACCATTACTAAACTGGATGGTACTGCGAAAGGTGGTGTGTTATTTAATATTGCAAGCCGTACCCATGTGCCAATTCGTTTTATTGGTGTAGGTGAGAAAATTGATGACTTACGTCCATTCTCAGCTAAATCATTTGTCGCAGCATTATTTGAAACTGATAAATAAAATGCGTTAAATATCACATAAACTCCGCAAAATGCGGAGTTTTTTGTTTTTGAGCTTACTGATTGATTTAAAAAGCAACATGTGAATAAATCATAGTCAAAATTCAGCCTGATATACCCTTAGAATAAGTAAGGAATTATTGTTATATATAAAAATTGCTTTGGGGTGTTTAGGGTGGCGTTACTCGATAAAATTGGTCATGTATTGACTGCGGATATCACTAAAGATTTTAAATTAAAAAAGAAAAATACTGACCAAGAAGTAGAAGCGTCATTTGTCGACCAACTAAAGAAACGTCGCAGTATTTACGAGCTTGGAAAGAAGGTACATTATAGTCAGGTTTACTTGGCTGAACTGATTCAAGAGTCTGTAAGAAGTTGTCCATCTGCATATAATTCACAAAGTACACGTATTGTGGTTTTATTTGGTGAATCTCATCAAAAATTTTGGGACATAGTAAAAGACGTACAACGCAAGAATGTTGCGAGTTATATTTTTGAGGGCGTGGCGCTTAAAATAGATCAATGTGCAGCTGGCCTAGGAACTGTGCTTTTCTATGAAGATCAAACCGTGATTCAACAATTACAAAAGAAAGTGCCATTAAGTGCAGAAGATTTTCCAGTATGGTCGGAGCAAACGTCTGGCATGGCCCAATTAGCAGTATGGACTTCGATCGCAGATGCAGGTCTAGGCGCATGTTTACAGCACTATAATCCACACATTGATTATGCTGTTGCCGAACACTTTGATATTTCAAAACAATGGCTGCTACGTGCGCAGTTGGTCTTTGGTTCAATTGAAGGCCAAGCGCCTGAACGCTTAGAACCAGAAGATCAAGATCAGTTTAGAATTTATGAGTAATTTCTATGTTCTGTAAGTTGCTTTGATTTCTGCCGTACTAAAGACAGTGAAACCAAAATCTGAATGTAAGTGGGTTGTACGTATTTAGATGCTTGCAATTGATTGTTCTAGAAATAAGACACAATGTTGTAAATATAGTCATGCAACGGTTAAAAACTTCACCTATTATAAATCTCAACTTAGTCAGCTAATTGAAAATAAAAAGAGGTATTGTAATGTCATTCTTGAATCAAATCGAACAACGTCGCACAATCTATTCTATTGGTAATAACGTTACTTTATCGCAAGATGAAATTGAGCAAACCATTAAAGATGCTGTACGTTTAAGTCCGTCATCATTTAACTCTCAAACGTCTCGTGTCGTTATTCTGTTTGGTGATGCACATAAAAAATTCTGGAATATCGTACGTGAAACGTTACGTAAAATTGTACCTGCAGATGCATTTGAAGGAACCAATGGCAAGATTAATAGTTTTGCAGCAGGTTTTGGTACAGCATTATTTTATGAAGATCAGGCTGTAGTAAAAGCTCTCCAAGAACAATTTGCACTTTATGCAGATAATTTCCCAGTATGGTCTGAACACTCAACAGCGATTGCTCAATTTGCTACTTGGACGGCTTTGGCTGAAAAAAATATCGGTGCATCATTGCAACATTACAATCCAATTGTTGATGCTGAAACAGCTGCGGAATTTGATGTGCCAGATCAATGGAAACTACGTGCACAACTTGTTTTCGGTTCGATTGAAGCGCCTGCAGGCGAAAAAACCTTTATTGCAGATGAAGAACGATTCAAAACATTTAAGTAATGATGGTGTGATGAATTAAAAAGGATGCATTAAGCATCCTTTTTTTTATATGCAAAATTCTTGAATGAATATCAAAATAATGTCTTGAAACAAAATATACAGTGATTGTTAGATGTCATAAGATTGTCATATATGCATTGCATAGTGCATTCCAAACTAAATAATTGATAAAGAGTGATAATGATGACTTTAAGATTAACTGTTGCTGCTGCAGCGCTGATGTTAAGTAGTGCCGGATTTGCAGCTGTAACTTTGACTGTTCCGGAAGAAATTAAAATAGTTGCAGTTAATGATCAAGAAGTTACTGGTGGTTTATTTCGATCTACGGAGAAGTATAAGCTAGATGCAGGTGAAAACCTATTAACGGTACGTTATAGCGAATTTTTTCAACATGCTGATAATTCTCATGATATTTTAAAGTCAGGTGTGGCCGCTATTCGTACTCCAGCACTGATTGATGGTCAAGAGTATCGTTTGGGTTTAGTCAATGCACCAAAAGATTTTGATGCTGCGCAAAAATATAAAGACCAACCGATATTTGGTTTGTATGACAGATCTAATCAATTACTTGTGCAGCAAGCTGGGGCGAAGAAAGAACAAAAATCGATTTTCTCCAATGGTGTTTTAGGTAATGCTGTAGATTTTACGAAGAAAGAAGCTGTACCAGAAAATCAACCGGCACCTGTTTATGCACAATCCTTAAATGTAAAACCAACAAATGTGGCAGCTCCTGTGGTCGCTCCAAAAAATATAGCTGTTCATCAAAATGGGGCAGATCAACAATTAATTCAGCTTTGGCAGAAGGCTAGTAAAGCTGAACGACAAAAATTCATGAGTTGGTTGGCTGAGCAAGCAAACTAAAGCCACTTTCATAACTTCATTGGTTTTCTTAAAATTCGTATTATTCGAAAAGTCCGTTGAATTACGGGCTTTTTAGTGAATTACGGGCTTTTTAGATTGAAGAATATAAAAATCACCAAGAATTATAAAATTCGTGTTTCATAAGGCAAAATATGTGGATATATTGATCTTTAAATAAGCAATAAATTGCATTTAGTTTAAAAAATATACACTCAAGCACAATATCATAGAAATTTCTATGATAGGGGCTTGTGTTTGTTTTGAAACTCTATAGAATACGCTGCATACCAACGCAGACAGCGATAAACATAAGGTTTTGAGTTGTTTGGTGTTGTTTTCTTATTTGCTGACGAAGCATTAAGAAGATCATTAAGAGATTATGAAGAACAACTTGTGTGGATTTTTACTGATTGATTGATCGAAATTATTTTCATTGATTGATGGTAGAAATTACTCGAAGTTTATTTGAGCAAATTTTTGTCAGTA